>JAZSJS010000039.1:0-5344 GCA_045534435.1 Eubacteriales bacterium | reverse complement strand
CTTGCCAATAAATATTTTGGGAGTTGTATTCAATATCATCTTCTATAATGCCGGATGAATCAGAAGGATGCCCTTTGGCTCCATATTTATTCCATCCCCACATATGAAGCGTTTGAGCGAGCATCAATAGAATTTTGGGTTCGTTCGGAAATTCTTCAGAAGCTGCACGAAGCATATTAACACATTCTCCAACCTCTTCGGACAAACTCCCCTGATATATTGTAACGCCCTGCTTTGTAAGTATCTTGGTAGCATCTTCAAGAATGGCTTTGATTTTTTCTTCTCGTTCATCGTGATATCCGAATAGCTCATCAATCGAAATGTGGAAGTAATTTGCGACAGCAGGGATCATTTCCATATCGGGATAACTCCCCCCCGACTCCCAGCGCGACACGGCTTGCGCGGTTACGCCGAGAGCTTCCGCAAGATTATCTTGTGTGCGTCCATCGCGTCGACGCAATTCTCTGATTTTTGTACCTAAGTTAAGTTGCATAAAAGCACCTCCTTGAAATAGTTATCACCGGTGTAATGATATTATAGCATAGATTTATAAAAAAACAATTATCAAATAGTTGTTTGCAACTCAACCGATGTTTGATTTTGCAAACAAAAAAGATATGTTCTATTTTGAACATATCTTTTTTGTTTGGTCCTGCTTTATCGCAGGTACGCCAAGCGTTGGCTTTTTGTCATCATGATTCCAAAGGCAGCATCAAATCAACCCCAACGCGATCTCCATCATGTCGGTGAAGGAGGTCTGCCGCTCCTCGGCGGTGGCGTTTTCCTCGGGGGCGAGAAAATTGTCGCTCACCGTGCAGATGCAGAGCGCCTTCTTCCCTGCCCACGCGGCGTTGCAATAGAGCGCGGCGGATTCCATCTCCACGCCCAAAACGCCCATTTTTGCCCATTCGGTGTCGGTGTTGGCGGCATTGTAGAAGGTATCGGATGAGAAGATATTGCCCACCTTATAATTGACACCGCGCGCTTGGCAAAGATCCGCCGCGCGGCGCACCAGATCGAAATCGGCGATCGGACAGAAGGTGCCCGGCATGCGGAACTGCGATGCGTAGTTGCCGTTCGTGCAAGCGCCCATCGCGATCACGATGTCGCGGACATGCAGATCGGGATGAAAGGCGCCGCAGGAGCCGACGCGGATGATCGCGTCAACGTCATAGCCGTGATAAAGCTCGTAGGAATAGATCCCGATCGAGGGCTGTCCCATGCCGGATGCCATGACGGTCACGGGCTTGCCGTGATAGGTTCCCGTATAGCCGTTGACACCGCGGATCGAATTGACCAGCATGGGATTTTCGAGATAGGTCTTCGCGATGAATTCCGAACGAAGCGGATCTCCCGGCATCAGGACGGTTTTGGCGATCTGATCGGCATTTGCCGCAATATGAGGGGTTGGTACTTTCATGGTCGTGTTCCTTTCTTTGCTTCACTCGACTTTTTCCGCCGCAGCGGCGATCTCGTCGTTGATCCTTTTCATTTCTTCAATCGGGAGCTTCACGATCTCCCTGTCATAGGTCCAAAGTCCGTTGATCTCCTCCTCCACGTCGGAGACCTGCGTGTAAATACATCCGCAAAGCCCTTTTGCGATCAAAGGCTTCAGCTTGCCCAGATAAAGCGCGCGTACCGCCTCGAGAAGCTCCTTTGCGTCGTGGAATTTTTTGTAGCCGAATTCCTTTTCCTCATCAAACACGTGACCGTCGATCTTCATCGAATAGCCACCGAACTCGCTCAGCACCACGGGGCGCGTGTCCTTTGGAACCTTGAGCTTGGTATAGTAGGTATGCAGACTGCGAAGCTCGGTCTTCCCCGCCCCCTGATCGTGCCATCCGCTGACCGAATCGATGATGCGCGTGGGATCTTTTTGGCGGACGTGCTCGGTCACGCTTGCCGAGTCGAACTGTCCCCAGCCCTCGTTGAAGGGCACCCAGATGCCAATGCTGACGCAGTTGCCGAGCTGTGAAAGCGTTTCGTCAACGGATGTCCAAAATTCTTCTCTTCCGCGCGCGTCCTCACGGGCGAAATATTTGTAATCGTCATCCCTGTGGTGAAATCCGAGGAACGGGAACGCCGCCACGTGCGCGAAGGAATAGTCCCCGCCGCCGTTCACAAAATCCTGCCACACGACAAGCCCGAGACGGTCACAGTGATAATACCACCGCATCGGCTCGATCTTGATGTGCTTGCGCAGCGTGTTGAAGCCCATCGCCTTGAGTCGCTCAAGCTCCTCGATTGCGGCCTCGTCGGAAGGGTATGTCAGCATGCCGTCCGACCAATAGCCCTGATCCAGCACGCCGTTGAAAAAGTAGGGCCTTCCGTTGAGTGTCAGACGCGGGATACCGTTTTGATCGACGCTCTTTCCAAAGGAGCGCACGCCGAAATAGGAGTGAACAAGATCTCCGGAGCGCGTTTTGAGTGTGAAATCGTAAAGCTTCGGATGCTCGGGTGACCAAAGCTCAAAATCATGCGTCAGCGTGACGTGGCCGACGAACGAGGTCGAAAGGAGCTCCCGTTCACCGTCAAAGACCGTCAGCTCGATCTCCTCACCGTCGCTCTGTGCCAAGATCTCCACGCACTTCTTCTGCGCGTCCGGAACGATCTTCAGATCGCGAATATACGCGCGCGGCATGCTTTCCAGCCACACCGTCTGCCAGATACCGCTCTGCGGAGTATACCAGATCCCGCCGCGCCGATCACTTTGCTTTCCTCTCGCACCGCTGTTGCGCGTCGCCTCGTCACGGCACTTGACGCACAGCTCGTTCTCCCCAAGGCGGATCGCCGCGCTGACGTCGCAGGAAAAGGAGGTGAATCCACCCACGTGTGAGCCGACCGTTTCTCCGTTGAGAAGGATCTCACATTCGCTGTCCACCGCACCGAAATGCAGGAGCGTCACGCCGCGAAGCATTGAGGCGTCAACCGTGAAGCGCGTTTGATAGATCAGCTGCTCCCCCGCCTCGAGCACAAATCCCTCGGCAACACCGCTGTTGCGCGTTTCGGGCGAAAAAGGTACCAGGATCGGTTGCCGATCGGTGAGCTCTCCGCTCACCTTGCGCTTGCAAAAATCCCACGTGCCGTTCAGGCACATCCAATCCTCGCGCCGCATCTGCGGACGCGGATATTCTTTGTGAGGGATCTCCCCCACCTTGTATTTCGTTTTCAAATTCATTTCGTGTCTCCTCTTCCGCGCTTCACCGCACGTGCCAGCATCGGGATCAGGGCAAACATCAGGATCGAAGCGATCGCACCCGCCAAAAAGATCTCGGGCGCGGGGATATAGAGTGTCGTCATGGCATCAGCACTGCCGAGGTCGGGCAGCGGGATCGCCGCCGAGCGGTTGATGGCGTTTCCGATCATCGGACCGACGAGCATCGGGATCAGAACGCTGAAGATCATGCGAACTCCCTGCAGCTTTCCCGCGTCTCCTGTCGGAGTATAATCCCTGACAAGCGCGCCGCAAAGCGCCGACACGAAGATATATCCCGTGATCATCACAAATCCCGCCATGCCAAACAGGACAAGATTGGCGGTCTTACTTCCCGTGTTCGCAAGGAACATTCCCAAAAGGCCTGCGGCAAGGATCGCCGCCGCGAAATACATCAATCCGACCTTATCCCTTTTGTCGGAAATGCCGCCCAAAAAGAGATTCAAGACCGCGCCCAGAATGATGGCGAGACCGAAGACCACGCTGTATTCGACGGTCGAAAAACCAAGATAGGTCTTCATATAAATAATCAGATACGGCATGAAGATCTGACAGGCGATGCCGTAAATCCCAATGAGGCAAAGCGTCAGATAGAGCGGCGGAAGCTTGCGAATGACCGAGGGGCGGAAGCCGTAAAAGAGATCCTTCAGCGTGCCCTGCTTTTTCAGCTGGGCGCTGTCCTTAACGATGAAAAGTCCGAACAGGCCGCAAAGAGAGATGACGATACCAAGCCCCAGGAAGAGCCCCTGATAGCCGATAAATTCCACCAAAATTCCGAAGCCGCCTGCCACGATCAGCATGGCAACAAGAGGAAGGATCGACAAAACGCCCTCCACGCGTCCGCGATAGGAGGAATGCGTATTATCGGTCACCCATGCGTTGAATGCCGCGTCGTTTGCGGTCGATCCGAAGAGCGTCATCACACAGTCTCCCACGATCACGGCGACAAGCGTGATCGCCACGGCGCGTGCCGCGTCGGTGCCGAGCAGAGCCTGCACCGTTTCGACCTTCATAAAGCCGAACGCGCCAACGCTCACACCCCAGATCAGATAGCCGATCGAGATGAAGGATCGGCGGTTTCCGAGCTTATCCGAAAGCGTGCCCGCGACCAGCGTCGTCAGCGTCGCGACGATACCCGACAGCTGCACCATCAGGGTGACGGCATTCAGATCGGGCGAGACCGTCTCAAAGACGAACAGGTTGAAATACATATTCTCAACCGACCATGAGATCTGTCCCACAAGTCCGAACAAAAGCAGGATCAACCAGCTTCGTTTTCCAAAAAATTCTTTCATAGCAATCTCCTTGTGATCGTTCTGATTGCATTATAACATTTTCGCCCCCGATTTGCAAGAGAATTAAAAAAAGAAATTCAAAAAAACGCTTGAAACGGAAATTATTTCATGATATAATGAGAATACTAAATACTGTAAATTCAAAATCAAAATAAAAAGGAGAAACCGTCATGAAAAAATACCGTTGCAAGGTCTGCAAGGCAGAATTTGAGCTTCCCGAGGGCACCGAGGTCATCTGTCCCGTATGCCACGTTTCCGGCGACAAGCTGGAGGTGATCGCCGAGTCCCCCAAGACCAAGTATGCCGGCACGCAGACCGAAAAGAATCTCGAGGCTGCCTTCGCGGGTGAGTCGCAGGCAAGAAACAAGTACACCTATTTCGCATCCGTCGCAAAGAAGGAGGGCTACGAGCAGATCGCGGCACTCTTCCTCAAAACTGCGGACAACGAAAAGGAGCACGCAAAGATGTGGTTCAAGGAGCTGGCGGGCAGCGGAGACACCGCGCAGAACCTCGAGCACGCCGCAGAGGGTGAGAACTCCGAGTGGACCGATATGTACGAGGGCTTTGCAAAGACCGCCGATGAGGAGGGATTCCCCGAATTGGCAAAGAAGTTCCGCCTGGTTGCCGCCGTCGAAAAGCATCATGAAGAGCGCTATCGCCGCCTGCTCAAGAACATCGAGATGGCAGAAGTATTCGCCAAGAGCGAAGTCAAGGTTTGGGAATGCCGCAACTGCGGTCATCTGGTGGTTGGCACCAAGGCTCCCGAGCTGTGTCACACTTGTGCACATCCACAGAGCTACTTCGAAGTTCACGCTGAAAACTACTGATCCGATCT
>JAZSJS010000164.1:0-9012 GCA_045534435.1 Eubacteriales bacterium | reverse complement strand
AAGTCGAACTTTCGTGCTTGCACGAAAGCGCGAGGCTGTAAGCCGAAGCGGGATCTACGAAGGGGTTTTATAGATCCCAACGCCAATGGCGTTGCCCTCCCTGCGGTCGGGTTCGACTCCGAAAACACCACACCGTGGTGTGTCCACCACTAGAGATGACACGCTGGAATGACATCTCGGCCAATCTCAATCAATTGTTCCTCCTTTTCCGTGGGCAAAAGAAAAAAGAAAGCTATTTGGGGTCGTGGGTCCCCAAATAGCCGCGGGAGCTATTGAAAGAGCGAGCGTAGGGATAAACAATTACCTTTACACCCATGCGATAAAAGTTTTTGAAGAGTCCAGAGAAACTTTTTTCAAAAAGTTCCCCCACAAATCGCGTCCTTAAAACGCCTCATTCAAAACGCATCCCTACAAAAAATCAGATTTTCACGCCTTCGGCGCGAAGTGCCTGCTTGAGTCCTTCGACGTCAAAGTCGGCGAAGACGAAGCCGCGCATTCCGAGACGTTGACCGACCTCAATGTTCGCGGGGAGGTCATCGACGAAGAAGCATTCCTCGGGATCGAGGGCATAGGTCTCAAAGAGGCGCAGATAGATTGCGGGATCGGGCTTATAGAGCCGATGCACTGCCGAAACGAGGTATCCGTCCAAAAGGCGCATGGCCTCGACCGACAGATAGTGCGCGTAGAAATTGGGCGCGGTGTTGGAAAGCAGATAGCAATGATAGCCGTTTTCTTTGAGGGATCTGATCAGCTCGGTCATTCCGGGAACGGGAGTCATGGTGTCATACCAGCCGTCAAACATCTTGCGGATCGCGCCGTGCATCCGCGGCGGCGTGATGCAACGCCATTTATCAAGCGCGGCGGCTTCGGTCATGAGCCCGGCGTCGATTCGTTCCCAATCTCCCGACGCAAAGACTGTTTCCTTGGCGAGTGCACGGTCGGCTTCGTCGGGGAAGAAGGTCTCGAGCACGCGGTCAACGTTAAAATCCAAAACCACCTTTCCCTGGTCGAATACGATATTTTTGATCTTTTTTTTCATAACATTCTCCTTTATCGATGCTCCAGATCGCTGATGATCTGCGCGATGGCATGCTCCGCGAAGGGTACGGTCACGCGGTCTGCCGCTTGAATGACCGAGGGAAGCGAATCCCCCACGGCGTAACCGACGTCAGCCGCCGCGATCATGTCAATATCATTTTCATAATTTCCAACGGCAACCGCCAGCCGCGCGCGATCACCCAAAATCGACTTCAACCGCTTCACCGCGTCTCCCTTTCCGGTTCCCGACTTTTGAAACTCAATTCCGGTGAACCAGCTCCGCATGACGAGATAATCGGGCGCAAGCAGCTCCTTGAGGCGCGCGGTGTATTCGTCGCTGTATTCTCTCGGCGGAGAAAACAAGCCCTTGTAGACGGGAGACGGAAGGCGCGACGGATCAAATTCTTCTCCCCTTTTCAGCCAATACGCCGAATCGGTGCAAGCGCAAAAGGCAACCGACCGCATCTGCGGAAAGTCTCGCATCACGGACAGACCGACTTCCACGAGATCGCTGCCGGAGGGCTCGTCAAAAATAAAATTCTTTCCCTCGGCATCACAAAGCACGGCGCCGTTGAGCATGGCAGACCACGTGTTGGGAACGAAATGATCCTTCCAATGGAGAAGATAATCGGGATGACGTCCGCTTCCGATCGAGAACAGCCCTCCCTCGGATTGAAAATAGCGGATCGCGTCGCAGTTCTCGCGCGAGACCTCCTCTCCCGAGCAGAGCGTTCCGTCAAGATCGGACATCAAAAAAACGCCGTCAAATTTTCCCATCACGCTCCCCCTTTCCAATCCTCGGTTCGAATATAGGATCACAATGCCCGCAGAGCTTATGCTTCCAAAAAAGCTTTTTTACATTATACCACAATTATAAGAATTTTTTGTGAACGGTTGAAAAGTTTTGATATTTCCCGAGTATTTCCTTTCCCGAACACGCGGCCACTCATCAGATCAGCGGAAGCTCGGTTTCCATATAGACGCTGGCATCGTTGATCAAGCGGCTTCGAAATGCGCTGGGCGACGTTCCCGTATGCTTGTGAAAGCAACGCGAAAAGTAGGCAGGACTGTCGAAGCTCAGCCGCTCGGCGATCTCACTCACCGTCAGGTGATCCTCTTGCAAGAGACGCTTTGCCTCGGTGATCTTCAGATCCAGATAATAGTGAATGATACTATCCCCCATACTCTTCTTGAACACGTCACAAAGGCGGCTCTTGCCAAAGTGGAAGGCTTCGGACAGTGCTTCGAGCGTCACGCGGTCGTAGAGATGCGCGTTCAGGTAGGCACAGATCTCGCGCGCCAGCGTATTTTCCAAAAGCGCCTTGGAGGAGAATGCCGTTCCGGGTGCTGTCTTTTCCTCTGCCGTGCGCATCATGCGGATCAAAAGCTCCTCCAGATAGAGACGGATCAGCTGCTGCCCGCCGATCGGTGCGTCGCTGCGGAGTGTCAGGGGGTATTTTGAGGTGTGGAAGGTGCACGTGCTTTCCTCGATCAGCCGCTTCATCAGGGGGAGCAACTCCGAGGGGATCTTGCCGATCCGCTCGCAAAAGAACTTCATTGTGGGAGACTGACATTCAAAGGTGATGATGAAGACCGACGCGCCGTGAATGCCGTCGCACTCGATGCTGTGAAACTCGTTTGGACGGTGGAATACCACCTCCCCTTGCTTCATTCGGTGGTGTTTTTCACCCGCGCGCGCGGACAACTCGCCGCGGTCCACGTATACCATCTCCCAAAAGTCGTGCGCCTCTCCCTTGGTGTAGAATTTTGGGGCGAGGTCATAGCACAGGATGGTGATGACGCGTGCGATGTTGAGGATGTTTTTCAAGGGTGTTCGGACGAGGTCTTGAGTTGACATAAATTCTCCTTGATTTTTCAAAAAAATGGAAGATTGTGCAAGTTTTATGCATGATAAGGTATGGAAAAAAAGAACAAAATCGTGTATCATGTAAGGTGGAGCATTGAGTTCCTATCCAATTATATCATAGTTTGATAAAAAAATCAACCCACTTGGCAAAGCTTCTGCGCGATGCCGAAAAAATTCCAATTCCCAAAGGAGGATCCCGATCATGTATACGGTTCTTGCCATTACCACTCATCCCGACGACATGGAGATCAACTGCGCGGGAACGCTGCTCAAATGCAAGGAGCGCGGCGATCGCGTGGTGGTTTGCCATCTTTGCAACGGAGATCTCGGACACGAGGTCATTCAGCCCGAGGAGCTGGCTCGCGTGCGCGCCGGCGAAGCCAAGAGAAGCGGCGACCTTGCCGACTTTGAGGTGATCTGGGGCGGATTTGGTGACGTGGATATCTATTCCGACAACAAGGAGGCGCGCGACAAGGTGGTCGACGTCATCCGCCGTGTCAATCCCGACTTCATCATCACCCACGACCCCAACGATTATATGCCCGACCACACCGCGACCTCGCGCCTGGTGTTCGACGCCAGCTTTGCGGCAACCGTTCCGCACTATCAGTCCGGCGTGACGGGTGCTGCACGTCTGGTCCCGATCTACTACATGGACAACCTTGCCGGTGTGAACTTTGTTCCGACCGAGTTCGTCGACGTTTCCGATCACATTGAAAAGAAGCTGGAAATGCTCGAATGTCACGAGTCTCAGGTGGTTTGGATGCGTGACCACGACGGCATCGACTTTCCCGACATGGTCAGAACCTGTTGCCGCTATCGCGGATACCAATGCGGCGCGGAATACGCCGAGGCATTCCGCATGTGCCAGGCATATCTCAAGGGTACGACCAAGAGACTGCTGCCCTGATCCTCAGCTTTGAAACCCAATCACCGTTTCCATAAAAAACATTGAAAAAGAAAGGAGCGCGCAGGCGATCCTGCCCGCGCAACGAAACGACATGAAATTCACCGATACTGTAAAAGGCTCTGCCCTTGAGGGCTTCTATCCCGCAGGCTGGGATTTTGACAAGATCGATGCTTGCATCGACGCCCCCGAAACGATTGCCGACAGACAGGCACACTGGAACCCCGAGTTTTCTCCCATCCCCTGCCACGCGCTCGGCGATTTTGACACCTACATGGGTCACGAGATCGCTCTGCAGATCAAGCTGGCACGCGAGAGAGGTGAAAAGGTTGCATTCATTCTGCCCGTAGGCCCGATGGGTATGTACAAATGGGTGGTCTATTTCCTCAAGGCTTGGAACGTCTCCTGTGAGCACGTTTACACCTTCAACATGGACAAATGGGCAGACTCCGAGGGCAACACCCTGGCTCCCGACAACAGCGGTGCATTCCAATATGCCATGGAGCAGGCGCTCTTCAATCCGCTGGGTGAGTTGACGGTTCCCAAGGATCACCGCAACTTCGCGACCAAGGAAAATCTTCCCACCTATCCCGAAAAGATCGCCGCTCTGAAGGCAGAGGGCGCAAAGCTGGTGCTGGTTTACGGCATTGGCCGTATGTGCCACATCGCGTTCTGGGAGCCCCAGTTTGCTGGCGAATATGAGTCTGCGGCAGAGTGGGAGAAGGCTCCTTACCGCATCGCGGCAAAGATCCATCCGCTGACCGTTGAGCAGAACGCACTGACCAGCTTCAAGTCTCGCACCACGCTGGTTCCTTGCCGTGCAAACACCATCGGCCCCGGCCTCTTCCTGCAGGCTGATTATGCCATCGGCGGTGCGGACGGTACGCTCGGACGCGGTATGCAGTGGCAGGGTATGTCTCTGTGGATGACGCTCCGTCACGAAAAGACGCCGTGGATCACCTCCACCTATATTCCCACCATTCCCGGAAAGCTCTTCTTCCTGACCGAGCTGGCAGGTCCGCTGGTCGCAGAGTGCAACTGATATGATGGAACGCAAAGGAATTGCCGTTGCCGGATCGATCCTGGTAGATAAGATCTACGGGATCTCCGCCTATCCAAGCGCGGGAGAGCTGACCCAGATCCGCTCGATCACGCAGGCAGTTGGCGGATTGGTTCCCAACAACGGCATCGGACTCAAAAAGCTCTGTCCCACGCTCCCCGTGTTTGCGATCGGAAAGGTCGGAAACGACGAAATGGGCGGATTCGTATTAAAGGAGCTTGAAGCAAACGGGGTGGACGTCGCGGGTGTCCGCGTCGCCGACGGTGAGACGACCAGCTTTACCGACGTCATGAGCGTCACGGGCGGTCAACGCACCTTCTTTACCTACCCCGGCGGAAGCGCTGCCTTTGGATACGATGATATCGATTGGGATTCGCTCACCTGCAAAATGCTCCATCTCGGATATTTTCTGCTGCTTGAAAAGGTGGACGGTGGTGACGGCTTGCGCATCCTGAAGGAAGCTTCGGTGCGCGGAATCAAAACCTCCATCGACCTCGTCAGCGAAAACTCCGACCGATACACCTGTGTGCTGCCCTGTCTGCCTTACGTCGACAACCTGATCATCAACGAGCTTGAGGCGGGAAAGCTTTGCGGCATCGAGCCCACGAATGAAAATCTGCCCGCCATCGCCAAAAAGCTTTTTGAGCTTGGTGTGCGCGAGCGCGTCATCATTCACACCCCGGCTCTCGGTGTCTGCGCCACGCGCAGCGATTGCACGGTGCTTTCGTCCTACCGCTTGCCCGACGGCTTCATTCAGGGAACCACCGGCGCGGGTGACGCATTTTGCTCAGGTGCTCTGATCGCGATCGAACAGGGAAGATCCGACAGAGAAATTCTCGAATACGCACAGACCGCGGCGATCGCCGCTCTGCGCACCCCCGACGCGACGAGCGGACTTGAGCCGCTCAAGACGCTGTTTGAGGCCTTCCAAACTTTTGAAAGGATCTGAAAAGAGCACGCTATGATAAAGCTTACAAACTACAACACCTTTCAAGCCGAGGTGATGTCGCACGGATTGGAATATGCCGTCCGTCACAGCGCCGAGCTTGGCTTTGACGCGGTGGAGTTTTTGGATACCTGCATGATGGGTGAGTCGATCCTCCCCACGCTCGGTGACGCGAAGGACGTCAAGGCGCTTCTTGATCGCTACGGATTGAGCGTGTCGTGCTATTCGGTAGGCGTACAGCTTCTGTGTGAGGATCAGGCGGCAACCGAAAAGGCACTCTTTGAGCACATCGATTTTGCCGCCGCCATCGGCTCCAAGCTCTTTCACCACACCGTGGTTCCGGTTCTCGAGCTTGCCCCCGGTGACCCCTCTTACGAGGAAGCCATGGAGCGCGTGTTCGCCTCGGCGGAGCGCATCGCTGCCTACTGTGAATCGCGCGGAATCACCTGTCTCTATGAGCCTCAGGGAATGTATTTCAACGGCATTGACGGACTGAAGCCGTTCCTTGAGAAAATGAAGCAAGCCGGCAGACGCGTGGGACTCTGTGGAGATTTTGGAAACTCCCTGTTTGTTGACGTCGCTCCCGACGCGATCTTTGAGGGCTTCATCGACGACATCAAGCACGTTCACGTCAAGGACTATCTGGTGAGCGACGTTGCGCTCGACGGCAAGCAGACCGACTTCCGCAGCAAAGGCGGCAAGTGGATCTATGAGGCCGATATGGGCGAGGGCTCGGTCAGGCTTGACCGTTGCTTTGATGCGCTCAAGGCGGTAAACTATGACGGTGCCGTCAGCTTTGAATTTGTAGCCGACGACGAGACCAACAAAAAAGCCATGCAATTGGTTCGCGAAAAGCTCAATATTCTATAATTTCAAACAAAATGAACAGGCACACGCCATTGGCGTGTGCCTGTTCTGTTATCGCGTTGAGATTATTTCTTCAAATACTTTGCAACCTCTTCGGCAACCAGCTTTGCGATCATGTCGAGATTTGCCGCAGACGCCGCGCCCGAAAGATCAGCCTTGCCGTCACTGCTGAACAGCTTCATCTTTTTGATCGTTTCCTGCTTGACCGCCTCAACAGCCGCGGGGATCAGGTCGATCAGACCCTTGTCCATGCTCTGGAACTTCTTGAATTCTGCTTCAACAGCCGCCACGTTGATGTCCGTGAAGATGTTGACCTTGCTGATGCCTTCCTTGATCGCCTTTCTGAAGTCGTCATCGGTCAGGCCCGAGCCGCCGTGAAGCACCAGCGGAACGTCCACGGTGTTGGCGATGGTGCGGATTCTTTCAAAATCGAGCTTCGGGGGCAGCTTGTACGCACCGTGCGCGTTACCGACCGCGATCGCGAGTGCGTCGACGCCGGTCTTTTCCACGAAGTCCTTTGCCATCTTGGGATCGGTGAAATATGCGGAAGGATCGGCAAGATGCGAGCTTCCCTCGGCAGAGCCCTCGTTGTCACCGACGTGACCGAGCTCTCCCTCGATCGTCGCACCGCGGGAGTGTGCGATGTCAGCCATTTCCTTGACCTTGCGCACGTTTTCCTCATAGGAATCGGTGGAGCAGTCGTACATGACCGAGGTGAATCCGAGGTCCAGCGCCTTGACGCAAAGGTCAAAGGACAGACCGTGGTCGAGATGAACGACGACCGGAACCGACGCCTTCTTTGCCATGGGGATCAGGTAATAGGACACCTCTTCCAGAGGGCCGTAGGGCAGAAGCACCTCTGCCGTACCCATGATCACGGGAGATCTCGAGCTTTCTGCCGCGTTGATGATGCCGCGTGCGAGCTCCAGATTGACCGCATTAAACAGACCGACCGCGTAGTGATTTTTCTTCGCGGGTCTCAAAACCTCATTCATATTGACTAACATGATCTCGTCCTCCAATTCTTCGATAGAGATTCTATGGTACAATTCAACGTATTTTATTATACATCAATTTTGTCGAAAAGTCAATAGTTAACAGGCAATTTTTTGCAAGGGGGCTTTTTCAAAAAGCTTTCCCACAAACGCGTCCTTCCGGAAGCCTCATAAAAAAGCGGGGGAGCTTCATGGGAAGCTCCCCCGCAAAGGTGATTGTTTTTTAAATTATTCGTAGAGCTTGCTCATCTTAACGAGTCTCTCGTACTTCGCCTTTGCGTTGGCATCAGCCTTTGCAAAGAGGTCTGCAGCTCTTTCCGGGAAGGACTGAGCGAGACGGGCGTAACGGGTCTCGGTCTTGATGAAGTCGACGTAGTCGGCAGTGGGAGCCTTGCTATCGATGCTGAGCTTGTTGGACTCGAGCGTCGGGTTGTAGCGGAACATCTGCCAGTAGCCTGCCTCAACAGCCTTCTTCATTTCGAGCTGGCAGTTCTGCATACCGCCCTTCAGACCGTGCATTTCGCAAGGAGCGTAGCCGATGATCAGAGAAGGACCGTTGTAGGACTCAGCCTCCTTGAGAGCCTTGAGGAGCTGGTTCATGTCTGCGCCCATAGCGACCTGTGCAACGTAGACGTAGCCGTAGGACATTGCGATCTCGGCGAGGTTCTTCTTGCCGATTGCCTTACCTGCAGCTGCGAACTGAGCGACCTGACCGATGCTGGAAGCCTTGGAAGCCTGTCCACCGGTGTTGGAGTAAACCTCGGTATCGGACACGAAGACGTTGACGGCCTCACCGGAGGCCAGAAGGTGGTCCAGACCGCCGAAGCCGATGTCGTATGCCTAACCGTCACCACCGAAGATCCAAACCGACTTCTTGGAGAGGTATTCACGCTCTGCAAGGATTGCGGGAGCGGTGGGGCATCCTGCAGCAGCTGCCTTTTCGAGCTCAACGATGAGAGCCTTGGTAGCGTCTGCGTTCTTCTCGCCGTCCTCAGCGGTTGCGAGGTAAGCCTCTGCAGCAGCCTTGAATGCGTCGGAAGCCTTCTCGGAGGCGGCCATTTCCTTCACCTTGCCCATGAGTCTCTCACGAATGGTCTTCTGACCCAGTGCGATACCCAGACCGTGCTCGGCGTTATCCTCGAACAGCGAGTTGCCCCAAGCGGGACCGCGGCCGCTCTCACGGTTGACCGTGTAAGGCGTTGCGGGCGCGGAGCCACCCCAAATGGAGGAACAGCCGGTTGCGTTGGAGATGTACATTCTCTCACCGAACAGCTGGGTTACCAGGCGAGCGTAAGAGGTCTCGGCACAGCCTGCGCAGGAGCCGGAGAACTC
>JAZSJS010000151.1:0-6412 GCA_045534435.1 Eubacteriales bacterium | reverse complement strand
GATGTGCCGCCCCGGCGACAACGTTGATATGACCGTTGAGCTCATCACTCCCATCGCTTGCGAAGAGGGTCTCCGTTTCGCAATCCGTGAGGGTGGTAGAACCGTTGGTTCCGGCGTCGTTACCAAGATTCTTAGCTAATTTTTGATTAAAAGTTAGGAAACGGGGAGAAGCCCAAGCGGTTTCTCCCCGATTTTTCAAAATTCTTTGGGGATTGGTGAAATTCCATACCGGCAGTGAAATACTCCCCTTGATGGGGCTGTCAAGTCTGCGAACTTCCCGGAGGGGAAGCCGAGTGGGTGAGATTCCCGCACCGACGGTAAAATGCTCGCACAAAATTGTGTAACAATTTTGCACGGCAAGCGAGAGCTTGCCTATCCGATGCGAGGCATCGGCATGCGCTCATTTTGAAAGTCCGGATGAGAAAAGAAGAGGCAGGAGGACTCCTTGCCGATTCTCCCATATGTCTTTATAGAAGGGAGATGCGATACATGTATCCAAAAAAAGATTCTGCCATCAGAATCAAAAAGATGACGGCGACGGCGATGTTTTGCGCGTTGGCGTACGCCTGTCTGTATTTCATTAAAATTCCGGTCGGCTTTCTGACGCTTGACGTCAAGGATTCGCTGATCATCTTGTGCTCCTTGTTGTTTGGACCGCTATATGGGCTGGTCGTTGCCGTGATCGTTCCTTTTTTGGAGTTGATCACCATCAGCGGAACAGGCGGCTACGGATTTATTATGAACGCGCTTTCCTCCGTCACCTTTTCTTTGACGGCGGGATTGATCTATCGCTACAAAAAATCAATGACAGGCGCGATCGTCGGACTTTGCTCGGGTGTTTTTGCAGTGACGGCAGTGATGATGCTTGCCAATCTGTTCATTACGCCCTATTATCTCGGAGGAAGCGTTGCGGACGTTGCCGCGATGATCCCCAAGATCCTTTTGCCGTTCAATTTGGTGAAGGCAATTTTGAATGCGGCTCTTGTGCTTCTTTTGTATAAGCCGCTTTCCAGACTTTTGAAAAAAACCGGTTTTCTCACCTCTGTTTCGAGAGACGGTGCGTCGGAGTCTTCCGGCGGACACGTGCGCTCGGTTTGGATCACCGTGATTGCGGTCGTTGTGATTGCGGCATCGCTGGCAGTGATTTTCTTGGTGTTGAAAAAATAAGAAAACCGCTTGGAATATGAAAAAGGAAGTGAACCGTCATGACCGAAGCCATTAAAAACTTTTTTTTGGAGACCGTGGGCGAGGAGCTTTGTGTCTTCTTCTGCTCGATGATCCCAATCATTGAGTGCCGGGGGGCCGTGCCGTTGGGCGCGATCTTCGGGCTTCCGTGGTGGCAGACCGTGTTGTTTGCCGTTGCCGGAAATCTGTTGCCTGTGCCGTTTATTTTGCTCTTTATCCGCGCCGTTTTGAAGTGGATGCGAGATTCTCGCGTCAAGTTTTTCAACAAAATTGCCGGTTGGCTGGACCGTAAGATCGAGAAGCACAAGGGAACCATTGAGAAATATTCTTATTGGGGTATCATGATCTTTGTCGGCCTTCCCATTCCCGGAACGGGTGCGTGGACGGGAACCCTGATCGCGTCGGTCTTGGGGTTAGAGCCGAAAAAATCCTTTCTTGCCGCGTGCGGAGGCGTTTTGATGGCAACCGCCATCATGACCGTGGTTTCTTACGGCGTTGCGGCAATTTTCTGAGTAAAAAAAGATATGCAAGGATTTGTATCCTTGCATATCTTTTTCTTTTGTTCGATTTTACTTTTGCTCCAGCTCAACGGAAGCCGAGACGATGAATTTCTTCACCGAGTCGATGATCTTTTCACACTGGGATTTGTTGTCGTAGGATTCGCCGATGAAGGAGGGGGCAGAGCCAATGTTTTTCAGCACGTAGCGATAATGTCCGAATTTGTCGCGGTCGACGAAGAAGTTGCCGACGTAGGCGGCACGCTTGAAGGAGTCGATGCCGTTGCGGCAAGCGGATTCGCTTGCATAGTAGCGGCTGGAATAGAGGATCTGTCCGTTGTTGGCGATCAGATAGAAGCAATAGTGCTTGCTGTCCTCCTGGCAGATCTCGAATTTGCCCAGCTTCTGCGCCTGTGCCTCTGCACGCTCGACTGCTTTCCAGTCGATGTCGTCGGGCGTACGCTTGCTGTTTCTTGCCATTTCATAGGCGTCGATCGATTCTTTTTTTGCGGCATAGCGAAGAATTTTTGCGTTGGATGCGAAATTCTTTACCGATTCCACACACTTTTGGCATTGATCGCGAGTGGTGTAGTTTTCACCGTAATACTTGTTTGCCAGAATGAAGCGATAGCGGTTGTATTTGTCCACCTTGATTTCAAACTTGCCTTCGGAAACGGTTTTCTGGAAGGTCTTTAAGCCACCCAGTGCGCCCAGGATCGTGGTGAAGCTGGGGCTGTCGAAGAGGACCTGACCGTTGTTGGCGATGAGATAGAAGTGATAGCCGTCGACCTCGAGATCGAATTCATATTTACCGACTGCCTTGGCACCGTTGCGAAGGATCGCTGCGTCGGCTTCGGCGATCGCCTGATCAAACGCGATGCGGATGTCCTCCTCGGTGGTTGCCGCGAAGAAGGGGCGCGGAGAGGATGCGGGGGGCGTGGAAACGTTCGTTGCCTTTTTTGCGGGAGCTTTTGCAGCCGGCTTTGCGGCGGATGCTTTCGCTGCGGGCTTTGCTGCAGGGGCTTTTGCAGCCGACTTTGCAGCGGGCGCCTTTGCCGCGGGCTTTGCAGCCGGCTTTGCGGTCGATTTTGCCGCGGGCTTGGTTCCGGCAGAGGTCTCCTGTGCCGCCGGGATCTTTACGTTGCGAAGCGACGGTCCTGCGGGTGCGGATTTTTCAGCAGTCTCCTTGGCTGCGACAGGGGTATCCTTTTTTTTGTCCTTTTTTCCGAAATTAAACAGAGCCATGATGAACCTCCAAGTCAAATAACGTAAAAATACGATTCGTATATTCCACTTTTATTCTATCACATTTCAAAATATTTGTCAAGTCGGTTTGGGGATTTCTTGCGGACGATATTTGAAAAAAATATGAATTTTTGAAAACAGACTTGCAAAACGCGAAACTATCTGCTATAATAATATAGTAACGGCATCAAGCCGTGAAATGAGACCATACCAACCGGGGATTTAGCGGAGCCCTGTACCTGAAAACCGCTACAGCAGGGGTGGATTCCTTTTCTGAGGGACGAACTTTTACGAATGAGTCGTATCTGCTGTGTTGACGAATGGGTCTTGCGCAATTGGGAATTGTGAACCATGTCAGGTGGGGGACCAAGCAGCATTAAGCGATCTCCCCAATGTGCCGCGAGGGTGCCTGTTCTGAGCAATAGATACGAAGATCGCGTGGGAGCGACTTTCGATTTTGAGGTGTATGGTCTTGTTTTGCGACTCGGTGCCGTTTTTTGTGGGTGTCAAGCCCTTGGAATGCGAAGAAACTCATCCTCAAATCCCCACAAAGCCTTGACATCCCTGTCAAAAAGTTGTATAATAAATAATAGTATGAAAAGAAAAGAAGGGAGGGCTCGCGATGCATCAGGCATTGTACCGCAAATGGCGTCCGCAGACCTTTGACGACGTGTGCGGACAGGAGCACATCACGTCGATTTTGCGATATGAGACCGAGCACGGTGCGTTCAACCACGCCTATTTGTTTTGCGGCTCTCGCGGAACGGGAAAGACCACCTGCGCAAAGATTCTTGCAAAGGCGGTGAACTGTGAGTCTCCCGTGAACGGCAACCCCTGCGGCGTGTGTGCCGCTTGCCGCGCCATTGACAGCGGTGCTACGACCGACGTGCTGGAAATGGACGCCGCCTCCAATAATAGTGTGGACAATATTCGCGACATCCGTGACGAGGTCGTTTATTCTCCCTCGTCGTTGCGATACCGCGTGTATATCATCGACGAGGTGCATATGCTTTCGGCGAGTGCATTCAACGCGTTGCTCAAGACGCTGGAGGAGCCACCGTCACACGTCATTTTCATTTTGGCAACCACCGAGAGCCAAAAGCTGCTTCCCACCATCATTTCGCGGTGTCAGCGATTTGATTTCCGACGTATTTCCACCGAGACTCTGATCTCGCGAATGACCTATATCGCTCGGCAGGAACAGATTGTTCTGCAGCCCGAGGCGGCGCGTATGCTGGCAAGGCTGGCACAGGGCGGAATGCGTGATGCCATCAGCCTTCTGGAGCTTTGTGCGGGCGGTCAAAAGGAGATCACCCCCGAGGTTGTGGCGGAGACGGTCGGATTGACCGGAAGAGATGCCATGCTGCGCACGGTGAACGCCGTGGCAAACAGAGATTATGACCTTTTGTTCTCTCAGGTCGACGAGGTCGTCAAATCCTCCAAGGACCTTTCGGTCTATTGGCAGGATCTGATCTCGCTGTATCGGGATATGCTGGTGATCAAGACCACCAAGAACGCGGCGACTTATCTGGACCTGACCGATCATGAAACCGAGCAGATGCAGGCAGCGGCGGCAGGCTTCCGAAAGGAAACGCTGCTCTATCATTGCAGATTGCTGGAGGATGCACTCTTCACCATGCAGAAGTCGGCGGCAGTGAAGCGTATCGTTGCCGAGATGACGTTGGTTCGGATGTGCGACGAGGCGTTGGATTCTTCACCGGATGCCATGCTTTCCAGAATCGCGCGCATCGAGGAGCAGCTGATCACGGGCGCGATCGTGCAAGCACCAAGGCCTCAGCAGGCGAAGCCGCAAGAAATTTCCCAAGCTGAGCAACCGCAGTCGAAGCCGACGGCAAAGCCCGAACAAAACGATTCGCCGATCCCCACGCCGACACAGACGTCGCCGTCCGATGCGTCCAAGCGTGTTCTGCGCCCTGTTCGCAATTGGATGGAGGTCGTTGAACGGATCGGAAGAAGCGATCCGATGAATGCCGGCTTCGTGAAGAGCGCACACGCTTTCACCACGGAGGATGGCGGTGTGATCGTTCGCTTTGAAAACCTCTTTGGATTGCAGATGATGGAAAAGGGCGAGGTGAGAGATCGCTTGCGCGCCGCAATATCCACCGTCTTGAGACGCGAGATCGGGGATCGGATGCTGACCCTGGAGCTCGCAGGCAGGAGCGAAGAGACGAACGTGATCGATGAGATCATTGAGGCGTCCGAGGATTGAAAAACAAAAAATGATATATGTGATACAGGAAGGGAGTTTTTGACATGAAAGCAAATATTCCAAAGGGAATGGGTGGACCTCAAAATATGCAGGCGATGATTCGCCAGGCACAGAAGATGCAGGAGGATATGGCGGCAAAGCAAGAGGAGCTCTACGCGCGCGAATATGATATTTCGGCGGGCGGCGGAGTGGTCAACGTCAAGATCAACGGAAAGAAGGAGATCCTTTCGATCGATCTGGAGCCGGAAATCGTCGATCCCGACGACATCGAAACGCTTTCCGACATTCTGGTTGCTGCAGTGAACGAGGCGATCAAGCGCGTTGAGGATACCAACAACGCCGAGCTGAACAAGATCACGGGACCGATGAATCTGCCCGGATTGTTCTGATTTTTATGGCGGAATATATTGAGTCCCTTCGTCTGCTTGCCGAGCGGTTTGGCAGGCTGGAGGGGGTTGGCAAGAAAACCGCGATGCGAATGGCATATTCGGTCCTCGAATTGGAGGAGGAAGAGGTGGAAGCCTTTGCAAGGACGATCCTGGAGGCTCGGCAAAAGATCCATCTCTGTCCGATCTGTCAAAGTCTGACCGACCGCGAGATCTGCTCGATCTGTGCCGACGAGGAGCGTGATCACAGCGTGATCTGCGTGCTCTCCGATGCGCGCGCGGTGATGGCGATGGAAAAGGTCCGCGAATTTCGCGGTGTCTACCATGTTCTGCACGGCTTGATTTCTCCCATGAACGGCATGACGCCCGAAAAGCTCAAGATCCGTGAGCTTCTCGCACGCGTAGCCGATGAGGACGTGGAGGAGGTTATCGTTGCGACCAATCCCACGGTGGAGGGCGAAGCAACGGCGATGTATCTTTCCAAGCTGCTCAAGCCGCTGGGAGTCCGCGTGACGCGATTGGCTTACGGTGTTCCCGTCGGTGCGGAGCTGGAATATGCCGATGAGGTCACGCTCTTCCGTGCCATTGAGGGCAGAAGAGACGTATAAAGCATTCAGAAACGGGATGATAAGGCTTGTCCTCCCGTTTCTTGCTTTTTGAAGAAAATGCAAATTGAATATAATGTCGTGGTTTTTGTCGCGCACTTTTTGGGCGAATTTACAAAATGTTAAATCGAAAGAAAAAAATAAGGAAAAAAACTTGACAAACCAAGGGAAATATGATAGAATATACAGGCTCACCTCGGAAGAGGGGAGCGTGAGATACCGGATCGGACGAGCCGAGGCTGAAAAAACCTTTGAAAAAACTTG
>JAZSJS010000139.1:0-12468 GCA_045534435.1 Eubacteriales bacterium | reverse complement strand
GGATCTACGAAGGGGTTTTATAGATCCCAACGCCAATGGCGTTGCCCTCCCTGCGGTCGGGTTCGACTCCGGAAACACCACACCGTGGTGTTTCCTCCGCTCAGGATGACACGTTGGAATGACATCTCGGTCAATCTCAATCAATCAATTGTTCCTCCTTTTCCGTGGGCAAAACAAAAATAAAAGCCATTTTGGGTGGTGGTCCCAAAATGGCCGCGGGAGCTATTGAATGGATGAGCGCACAGATGAAGAATTACCTTTATACCCTCTGCGATAAAAGTTTTTGAAGGGGTGTGGGGGAACTTTTCTCAAAAAGTTCCCCCACAAATCGCGTCCCTCAAAAAGAATTCCCACAAAACGCGTCCTTCAAAAAGTTTCTCCGGTCGCCGAAGGCAAAAAAGAAGAGGAGCGTCTCAAGACGCTCCTCCGGGAGGTTTTTCAGGTTATTATTTTGTGCCGAAGAGTCTGTCGCCGGCATCGCCGAGACCGGGAAGAATATAACCGTGCTCGTTGAGGCATCTGTCGACGGTGGAGACGTAGATATCGACGTCGGGATGCGCTTCGGCGACCTTGGAGATTCCCTCGGGCGCGCCGATGATCGCCATGAACTTGATGTGCTTGCAGCCCTTATCCTTCAAAAGCTTGATGGCATCGCAAGCGCTGCCGCCGGTTGCCAGCATGGGGTCCACCAGGAGCACGAGCTTTTCCTCGATGCCCTTGGGGAGCTTGCAATAGTAGGTTTCGGGGTTCAGGGTCTCCTCGTCACGGTACATACCGATGTGTCCGACTCTTGCGGAGGGGAAAAGCACGTGAACGCCGTTCACCATACCCAAGCCCGCGCGCAGGATCGGTACGATCACGATCGAGTTGTCGGTGACCACTCTCTGGCGGCAGACCTCCAGGGGCGTTTTCACCTCGATCTCGGTGGTGGGGACGCCGTCCTTGAGGCTTTCATAGGTCATCAGCGTGGTGATTTCTTCGATCAGCTCGCGAAATTCTTTCATGCTGGTGCGCTCGTCGCGCAGGATTGCGATTTTGTGACGAATCAGCGGGTGATCAAAAATAATGACGTTTTTGTAATCTTTCATGGTTTGTGATTCCTTATCCGTTTTTCTCTTTTTTGAATTTGTTCAAAACAATGTTGACAATGATGCCCAGGATCAGAGCGCAAGCGATTGCGGTGATGGTAACCTTGCCGATCGAGATCGCCATGCCACCGATACCCGAGATCAGAATGACGGACACCGTGAAGAGGTTTGCGTTGTCCTCGAGATTCACCTTTTGGATCATCTTCAGACCCGAGACGGCGATGAAGCCGTAGAGCGTAATGCAAACGCCGCCCATCACGCAGCCGGGGATCGAATCGAGGAAGGCAACGAAGGGAGACACGAAGGAAATGAGGATCGCGAGGATCGCGGTGGTGGTGATGGTGGCAACCGAGGCGTTGCGGGTGATCGCAACACAGCCGACCGACTCACCGTAGGTGGTGTTGGGGCAGCCGCCGAAGAATGCGCCTGCGACCGAGCCGACGCCGTCACCGAGCAGGGTGCGGTGCAGGCCGGGGTTCTCGAGCAGATCCTCGTCGATGATCGAGGAAAGGTTCTTGTGGTCTGCGATATGCTCTGCAAACACAACGAAGGCAACGGGAACGTATGCCACTGCAACGGTGGCAAGATAGCTCCACTCAAACTCCTTCGCACCCTTGATGGCCTCCAGGAAGGAAAACTCGGGGAGCGAGATGAAGGTCTTGATGCCAACACCGTCGGCAACGAGGCTCCGGAAGGGAGCGAAGTCGATGACCTTCATCGCGTCGATGCCTGCCGCATAGCCGATGACGGTGAATACCAGCGCAACGGCATAGCCGGCAAGAATACCGATGATGAAGGGGATCAGCTTGGTCATTTTCTTACCGTAGGTCGAGCAAAGCGTGACCACGATGAAGGTGACGATCGCGCAAATGAAGGAGAGCCAGATGCCGGTGCTCATGACGAACGCACCGTTGCCATCCTTGGGGCCGTAGGAGAACACGTCGTTCACGGCAGCGGATGCCAGGGAGAGACCGATGAGAGCGACCGTGGGGCCAATGACTGCGGCGGGCATGAGCTTGTTGATCCAGCCGACGCCGACGAATTTCACCACGAGGGCGATGATCACGTAGACCAATCCTGCAAATGCAGCACCGATCAGAAGGCCGAGATAACCGAGGCTCATGGATGCGGCACCTGCGAAGGCTGCGGACATCGAGCCGATGAATGCAAAGGAAGAGCCGAGGAACACGGGACTGCGGAACTTGGTGAAGAGCTGATAGACGAGTGTGCCGATACCTGCGCCGAACAGAGCGGCAGATGCGGACATTCCGTTTCCGACGATTGCGGGAACCGCGATCGTTGCTGCCATGATTGCCAACAATTGTTGAATCGCAAAGATGATCAGCTTGCTAAAAGGGGGTCTGTCTTTGATGTCATAAACGAGATTTTTAGCCATTTTCTTCTCCTTTGTTTTTTTGGAAGGCATTTTTCGAGCCTTCTTTTATTACAACCTTCATTATAGCACATTCTCCTATAAAAGTCAATTGCAATTCTTGTTTTTTGTCAAAAATAATATATTTTTGTCACAATTGAAAAAAAGTATTGTTTTCGGACGGATTTTATGCTATAATGAAAGCCGTAAATTCGGGTGTTCTGTTTCAGGGAAAGCGAGGTGGATGCAAAATGCGCTCCAAAATCAAAAAAATCGTTGTGGCGGCTCTCATGGCGGCGCTTGCTTGCGTGGCAACGATGATCATCAAAATTCCGTCTCCCCTCAAGGGATATTGGCATCTGGGCGACTGCATCGTTCTGGTCGCGGGCTGGATCCTCTCCCCCGGCTATGCCTTCGTCGCGGCGGGGCTCGGCTCGGCTTTGGCGGATCTGTTTTCGGGCTACGCGGTCTACGTGCCCGCCACCTTTCTCATCAAGGGTTGCATGGCTCTGACCGTCTTTGGGGTGTTCCGGCTGCTGCACAAGCGGATCGGCAGGCTTCCGTCGCAGATCCTGGGCGCTTTTTTGGCGGAGCTTGTGATGGTGTTGGGATATTTTCTGTTTGAGGGCTTTTTGTACGGCTTTGTCCCGTCGCTCGTCAACATTCCCGCAAACGCCGTCCAGGGAATTGCCGGAATCTCGATCGGTCTCGTTCTGATCAAGGTCTTTGAGCGACTCCACCTTCCAACCGACGACAAAAAGGACTGAATGCTTTCGCATTCAGTCCTTTTTCTTGTGAGTGTCGTCGGCTTGATCGCAGCGGCACTTCATCACCTCCGCAATGCAGCCCTCGCACAGGGGGAGCGTTGCGTCCTCGGCGATCCTCGCGCGGCAGATCCTGCAAAACGGCTCGGAGGGCCTGACGGTGATCCCCTCACCGACGTCGAGAAATTCGATCCTCGCCCCCTCGGTCAAGCCGTATTTCTTCCGCAGCTCCATCGGGATCACGATCCTTCCAAGCTTGTCAACTCTTCTCATAAGCCCCTCCGAAACATAAAAAAGTGCGCCCACCGAAGCAGACGCACAAAAACGCAAACCCCGATAGTCGCCAAACCAATCTTTTTTGCAAAACAGGGAAACCCCTTACGTTATACAAGAAAGCCGGAATTTGCATTTTATCAAATTCAACTTTCCTGTATACACAAAAAAGGGTGCAGTTATCCCATAAAAAAATACACCTGTTTTGCATGGATTCGATTGATTTGGCATCCTTATTATAACACGGTTTTGGGGTTTTGTAAAGAGTTTTTTTCAGCTTGTCGGTAAAAAATCCAAAAAAGACGTTTTGGAGACGCCGCGGCTTTTTGTCAGCCTTCTCCCGCCGGCGGGGCGAGCTCGACCTCATATCCTGTGGGAAGCCCCATCACGGGATAGCCGCTCGCGTCAAAGTCGATCGGCTGGATATTGAAATAACGCGCGGTGGCGGTGACGGTCTCGTTGTGCTCCTTCATGCCGTGATAGGCACACCACACCTCGCTTTGATCGGGCGAGAGGAAAAAAGAGGCGTGTCCGGGGCCGAAGACGCTGTTTCCGTGCACCAAGAGCGGCTTTTCGTGCTTTTTCCAATGTGTGGCATCGCAAAGAGCGCCGCCCGTGTGCTCAAGCACGCCCAGACAGTAATGATCCGACCAGCAGCCGTTTGCCGAATAGATGATGAAAAGTCTGCCGTTTCGTTCCACGAAAAACGCACCCTCGACAATTGCTTTTCTGCCAACGTAGGGCGAGACCAGCTCCCAATCCAGCTCGGCGCGCGCAATCGTGATCGGCATGCCTGCGGGGGTGTAGGGGTTCGACAGCGCGCAAAGGTCAAGAACCTGACCGTATTGCGGATCGACGCGCGAGGAGCAGAGATATTGCACGCCGTCGGGCGCGGTGTAGACGGTGGGATCGATCGAATAAACGTCGGGAAAGGGCATTCCGCAAAAGCGCCATTCTCCCTCAAAGGGATCATCCGCAGGGCCCTCCATGACGAAGATGCGCTTGTTTTGCTTCTCGGCGGAAATATGCCCGCTGGTGTAAATATACCATCTGCCGTTTGGCGCACGGTGCATCTCGGGTGCCCAGATGGACCCGAAAATGCCGTCGCGCTCACCGTTTGGCGTATAGATGATGCGAACGTCGTTGTCCGTAATCACATTCTCCGCGTGGCGGCTGCGGAAGAGCTCAAGCACGGTGGAGCGGGTAAACAATGCGTAATAATATCCCGTAACGGGATCAAAGGTCATGAAGGGGTCGGGTGCGCTAAAGGGGGAGATGGGATTGCGGAATCTTCTCATCGTGAACACCTCTTTTTTTGAATTCTGAAGTCTGCCCGGTGGGGCGATGTTTGTTGCATTATAGCACGCCTCCAAGAAAAAGTCAACCCTCAACGCAAAAAATGATTGCAATCGAGGGGCGGTTGTGTTATAATAAATCAAGAAAGATCAACCTCATTCGCAAAAAATAACAGGAAAGGAAGACGGTTTTGGATAACAATCAGCTTCACAAGCGTTACGGACTCTTCACCGCGATCTGCATGGTCGTCGGCATCGTGATCGGCTCGGGCGTCTTCTTCAAGGCACAGGACATTCTCAATTACACGGGCGGCAACCTGCTCCTCGGCATTCTTGCATGGGGCATCGGAGGCATCGTCATGATCATCTGCGCCTTCAACTTCGCGAATTTCGCGACCAAATATGCCAAGGTCAATGGCGTTGTTGACTATGCCGAGGCGATCGTCGGCGAAAAATATGCCTATCTGATCGGATGGTTTATTTCCGTCTGCTATTTCCCCGCGATGACGTCGGTGCTCGCGTGGGTGTCGGCGAGATATACCCTGCTCCTCTTCAATCCCTCCGCAGATATTACGGGCGGTCTTTGCATGGCGCTCGGCGCGTTTTATATGTGTCTGCTCTATGCGGTCAACATGCTCTCCCCCAAGATCGCGGGCAAGCTGGAGGTCAGCGCGACCGTGATCAAGCTCATCCCGCTCGCGACGATCATCGTTGTCGGAACGGTCTGCGGTCTGATCAACGGCAACACGACCGAGGCGTTTGCATCCTCTGTGCAGGGACACGGGAGTGATTTTTCAAGCGTGTTTTCGGGCATCGCGGCGGCAACCTTTGCCTATGAGGGCTGGATCGTCGCAACCTCGATCAATGCCGAGCTGAGGCACCCGAAGCGCGATCTGCCGCGCGCGCTTTTGATCGGTACGGTCGTCATTGTGGCGGTCTATATCCTCTATTTCATCGGACTCACCGGCGGCGCGTCGGTGGAGGTTTTGATGAAGGAGGGCGCCACCACGGCGATCCGAAACCTCTTTGGAAACGTCGGCGGCACGATCCTCAACGCCTTTGTCGTGATCTCCTGTCTGGGCACACTCAACGGCCTCATGATCGCCTGCCCCCGCTCCTTCTATTCGCTCGCGATGCGCGGTAAGGGTCCCAAGCCTCAGACGTTTGCCTCGGTCGATTCCGAAACCAATATGCCGGCAAACGCGGGCGTGCTCGCGCTTCTGATCTGCGCGGCGTGGTATTTCTATTTCTACGGAGCAAACCTCACTTCACCGATCTTCGGACTCTTCTGCTTTGATTCCTCCGAGCTTCCGGTCATCACGGTCTACGTGTTTTATATTCCCATGTTCCTCATGTTCATCAAAAAAGAGGGCAAAAAGAATCGATTCAAGAATATCGTCATGCCGATCCTCGCGACGCTGGCCTCGGTCTTTATGCTCTTCGTCGCCTTCTACGCGCACGGCATCCGTCCCTACCGGGCCGCCGCAGCAGACGGCAAATTTTCCTTCCCCATCCTCTTCTATCTCATCGTCCTTGCCGCCATCATGACGGTCGGCGTGATCTTCTATCGGAGGAGAACGAAACAATAAGAGAAGGCTCTGTCACGGCAACCGGTTGAAGTTAAGGATTTTTTGCGACACGCCCGCGTGTCATTCTGAGCGTAGAGCCGCTTAGATTCCGCCTTCGGCGCTGCTACGCAGTTCGATTTCGCTTCGCTCCACTCAGAATGACACCTTCGGTGTCAAGCGGCTCGAAGTCGAAACCCGAACACCGTGAGGATCAAATGCGTATTTACGCATTTGGAATCCGGCAAAAAATCAGTTGTTTCATGTGACATAGTCTAAGAGAAAAAGAAGCTTGCATTGGCGTACCTGCGATAAAGCAGGTACGCTTTTTCTGTTTCATCAAAATTCATATTGCGCAGTTGAATCAATAACAACCAATGCGCCATTGAAACAAAATTGTTCCCATGATATAATAATAGTGCTTCGAAGCTAATCAAAAGTAATCAAAGGAGAGAAAAGATGTTTTATTTGTCAGAAAACCTAAAGAAATATCGCATTATGAAATATCTTACCCAAGAAGATGTTGCAGGGTATTTGGGGCTAACCCCTCAAAGCATTTCAAAATGGGAACGCGGTGAATGTTATCCTGATATAACATTTCTTCCCGCATTGGCGAACATATTTGAAACAAGCATCGATCTGCTTATAGGAATGGATACGATACGAGCGCAAGAAACACGCTATAACATTCACAAAAAAGCATCAGAATTTCAACGTGACGGCGATTATGTTTCAGCGGAAAAGGTATATAGAGACGCTTTGCTGATATACCCCAACAAGCCCGGAATGATTCTGGGACTTGCAGGTGTGTTAGCCTTGCAGAACAAATCAGAAGAAGCAATCGAGTTAATGGAACGAGGTTTACCTCTATCTATCAATGAGAAACAAAAAGCAACAATGCGCGCTACTCTTTGTTTTTTATATTTGAAGTGCGGGAAAGCGGACAAGGCAAATGCACTTGCATCTGAACTTCCGCATACAAGAGAAAGCCGCGAAGTAATTCAACCTCTAATTCAAAAGGGACTTGACGAGTCTGAAATAAATAACAACATTCGAAATATACTTCTTGGCAACTAAATGAGTATTTTGCAATTATCAATGATTTCATAGAAATATTTACATGATAATCAAAGTACTTTTCTGTCTCGGGCGAGCATTCGCTTTTGTGGACATAAAGAAAGGCTCCCTTGTGTAAAGGGAGCTGACGCCGAAGGCGGCTGAGGGATTGTTTTATAATGATTTTTTGGCTTTTACAATCCCTCCGTCTCGCTTGTGCGAGCCACCTCCCTTTACACAAGGGAGGCTCATTACCGCCCGACAGTTCACCTGAAAGGTGTAACACACTATACCTTGCGGAGCAAGATGTGTAAAAAGGAGTACGAACAAAAAGCGTGATGTTCTTAGTAGAGAATTGACATGATACGCGGTAGGGGCGAACTGTGTTCGCCCGCGGGCGTTCGCAGAACGCCCCTACGGATAGAAAAATTGCTCGGCAGTAAACAAATAATTAACCCCAACAGATTTTTCAAGGTCTGTTGGGGTGTTCAATATGAAAATTCACTTAGTATTGGTACGCCGCAAATATTCTTGAATCAATAAGGGTTGAATAAGCGGATAAGTCCATTCCGTGGGAAGATCATTAAAGAAAGAGACGCTTTCCATTTCACTATGAAGTTCATTTTCGAATGACTGAATATTTGCGATAAATAGCATACCGTAGGTTTCTTCACCTGTTTGATTAACTCTGTTCTTACCCGTAACAGAGTATACACAGATAGGAAATATGTCAAATTGTAACGCGCCTGTTTCCTCATAAAGTTCCCGCTTGGCTGTTTGAATTATCTCCTCGTTTGATTCTCTGTGCCCTCCGGGAATTTCATATGTGCTTCTATCTTTATGCTTACAAAATACCCATTGTCCATTGTGTTTAGAAATAATAACCGCAAATTTTAGTAGTTTGTCGTCAACCTGTTCATAGAAGTTCACTTTCATATAGCTCTCATCTCCTGCAACATCTTGTTTTCCCATCCCTTTATCGCCAGTTTCGCCTTTGTATTACAAAGACTTCGGGCAAAGCCCATACCCCTAAGGGTGAGCGCATCCTGAGGCTCCCTCCGGGAGGGAGCGCCCGACGAAGTCGGGTGAGAAAGAATGCGTGACAATAAAACATATCAAAACTTCAAAGTTAGGCGGGCTCCTTCCGTCACGCTTCGCGTGCCACCTTCCTCCCGGAGGAAGGCTTTTTTACTAACCCCATTATACCACAAATCGGCAGAGAAAACAAGTTCTCTGCCGAAATTTTGTGCCTGCCAATTCTCCGTTAAGGACAACAGAGAAAATGTTCGTGCTCCTTTCGTGTTTCGGTAGGTAAAACCTGCTTTATGGAAGCCCCCTTCGCAAGCTTCTTTTCGTTTGCGTCTTATTGAAAGGGTGTGCCGAAGATCGCGACCATCAGGGCGTACATCAGCGGGATCGAGATCACGCAGAACGTGTGCGAGATCATCGCCATGCTGGCGCCGGTCTCGGGATTGCCGCCGTATGCCTCGGGGAAGACCACCGTGTTCAGTCCGAGCGGCGTCGCGGTCGCGAAGAAGGTCAGGAAGAGAATGTCATTGCCGATCGAAAGACCGAACAGGGTGTTCGCAAGGGTTTTCACAGCGAACAAAAACGACACGATCACCACGGGCAGCACCACAAGGCGCAGCGCGGTCGCCACGTAGACCTTTCCCTTCCTCAGCATCGAGGAAAAATCGTATTTCGCGATCGTCGCGCCCACGATCAGCATCGCAACGGGACCCATGCAGACCTTGAGCGAGTCAAGAGAGTCGGTGAGGAAGGTGGGAAGATATTTGCCAAGCCCGCTCAGACCCAGCGCGATGCCGATGAGCATGGCGATCGTGGGCGCGTTGATGAGGCGTCTCCAGGCACCGCTCTTCCCTCCCGTGCTCGGGGTCATCACGCTGATTCCCCAGGAGTAGATCATCAGGGAGATCGGCAGATAGGAGAGCTTGTAATAGGAAAGCGCCACCTCGCCAAACAGCGCAAGCACGATGGGGTCGCCCATATAGCCGCCGTTGGCAAATGCCAAACCGTAGGCATACACGCCTCTCTCAAGGGAGTTTTCCTTGACGAACAGGCGCGACAAAAGACTTGCGATCACCACGGCAAGGAGCACACCGATCGAGGAGAGAACGATGTTGGTCAGATGCTCGCCGATCGTTTCGACGGTGCAAAAGCGCACCATCGTCATGAAGCTGAGCGCGGGACAGAATACCCATGTCTCAAGCACCGCCATGACCTTGCCGGCATTCTCGGGAAGGATCTTGCATTTGGTGGTGACAAATCCGATCGCGATGCAGATGAAGAGCATCAGCATCGGTGTCAACGTCGCTGTAAAAGTTGCCATTGTCGTTCCTCGTATCAATGTAGATAAAATAGATTGGGATACCGATTTATTATATCACACATCCCCGCACCTGTCAAGCAAAAACGACAGAATGCGACAGCCTTTTCCTTGCGCAAAGGAATCCGGGTGCTTGAAAAACCGCAGACCGTATGCTATAATGAACATCGCGGAAGTCGATTGGAGGAGATCGTTTGAAAATATAAGCTCGATTCGCACAAAAGATTTTCCAAATTTTTAAAAAAGCATCAAACCGATTTTTCCGTTTTGCGACGGATAGATGAAAGCTTTCAAAAGGACGAAGAATGATTAAAATTCCTCGCCCTTTTTTCTTGACAAGCACGGAGTTTGTCTCAACAGAAGCTTTTTTAGTGATGATTACAGATAAAAAAGCAAGCTTGGCTTGAAATTTTCTTAAATTTTTAAGATTCTAATGATGTTATCCACGGTTTGACGAAGATTCTCCTCGCTTTTGTGTCGACTGATGGAAAAATCCTCCGGCAAACGGTTAATCGTAAAGACAGAGTTCACCCCTATGTCATAAACATCGGAAACATCTCCGTCCACACCGCCAACCACCGCGACCACGGGAACGCCCCTTGCCTTTGCGTGCTTTGCCACGCCGCTTATAACCTTGCCCTGTAAGCTCTGGCTATCCATCTTGCCTTCTCCCGTAAATACCACGTCTGCTCCCTCAAGCAAGCGATCAAACCCCACGGTATCCAATACGACGTCAATGCCCATTCGTATAGATGCGTTGAAAAATGCAACCATTCCACCGGCCATAGCTCCCGCCGCGCCGCCTCCGACCACAGCTGAAACATTCTTGCCGAGATCGCGTTGAGCAATCTGACAAATATGCCGAAGACCTTCGTCTAAAAGCTTTACCTGCTCGGAATTTGCACCTTTTTGAGGAGCATACACAAAAGCCGCTCCGTTTTTTCCGTAAACGGGATTTTCAACGTCACACATCAACGTCATTTTTATACTGCTGAGTGCGGGTAAAACTTGACGATTATCAATCTTAGCCACCCGACACAAGCTCTCTCCCGTAGGAATAAATGACTCTCCTTTTTCATCATAAAAGAGAACGCCCAGCGCAGCGGCTGTTCCGCAGCCGAAATCGTTTGTGGCAGAACCGCCAAGCCCCAGAATGATCTCCTCCGCACCTCTCGAGATGGCGTCCTTGATCAAAATTCCAACGCCGTACGTGGTTGCAAGCATTGGGTTTTTTCTGCTTTCAACAAGAGGCAGACCGGCGCAGGCAGACATCTCGATCACTGCAGTTTTTCCGTTATTCAAAACTCCATAAAAGCCATCCATCTTTTCAAAAAAAGGATTGACCGAATCACACGTAAAACGCTCGCCGCCCGTTGCGCTCAAAAAGCACTCCACGCTTCCTTCGCCCCCATCGGCAACAGGAATGGAAACCACGTTTGCATCAAAAAAATGCGCTTTTATTCTTTCTTCCATGATTTCACATATTCGTTTTGAAGATAACGTTCCTTTAAAAGAATCCGGAACAAGTAAAACCTTTTTCATAACTACTCCTATCTTTATATGGTATCATTGTATCTTATCCATTAAAACGATCGCACCCAAAAAGGATCTCATCCTCCCGCCTGCATGAGCGCGGCGGTATTGTCGTCGGAATATTCGATCTCCTCCGAAACGGTACTCGCCAGCGCGGCAATCTCCCCGAGTGTTTCCGCGCCCTCGGAGCAGATCAGCGAAGCCAGAAGTCCTTCGCAAAACAGGCAAAACGCCAATCGGATGCAAAAATCGTCCGCATCAAGGGCCTCGGTGCAGTGACGGTAGATCAGATATGCCAAAAATCGCTCCAGGCAGGCATTCTGCTCCGCTCCCTCGGGGCGACGCTTGGAGGAATATTTCAAAAACAACGCCTTGTGATTGACGTCAAGATATTCCATGGAATCGAGGATTTTCAGGTATCTCCGATCCTCCACCGCATCGATGGAAAGCGCGCGGCGAAGGGCTTTTGGCGCGGTCGGGTAGTCGCCCGCCGCGTCTCTCAGGATCGCGTAGATCCCGTCACGCGCGGCGCGTCCGTCAAATTCCACGCCGTCATCCTCGGCTTCGACCTCGCCGATCTCCTCGGTCAGGGCATATTCCGGCGACGAAAGGATCAGCCTTGCCGCCTCGGGGCAGGACATTCCAAGGCCCACCTCGGCGACGCTTGTGAAATTGTAAAATCTGGGATGCTCGCGGCAGATGTCGCAAAGATGGTCCTCGCCCACCCGGAGAATGATCCTGCAAAGCCCGTGCTCGTCGAGATGCGGGCATCGGTCACCCTCTCCAAGCCGAAAGTGCGGCGTCTCCTCCATGGAAATGCTGTCGGCAATGACGGCACCGTAGCCGTCTTTCAGCGCGCTGTATTTTGCAAGCGTATCCTCATCGATGTCGATTTCCCATCCGATGCAGCAGCTGTGCTCGCACTTGTCGGCGATGCATTTGAATTGTTTGTAGTACGTCGGTGCGTAAAGCTTCATGGCGGTTTCCTTTTTGGTGACGTTTTTTGATATGATAACAGAAACACGTGAATTTTTCAAGGGGTAAGCGCGTGTTTCAAGAAGACGGCTTGCTTGGCTTCATTATACCACAAATCCGTGAACTTTTCAAGTATTTTTGATGCAGAAGGACTTGCAACTTGGCGCGCGCGCTTGCTTCGTGGCAAGTTTTCCTCGACG
>JAZSJS010000062.1:0-6847 GCA_045534435.1 Eubacteriales bacterium | reverse complement strand
GGATCTACGAAGGGGTTTTATAGATCCCAACGCCAATGGCGTTGCCCTCCCTGCGGTCGGGTTCGACTCCGGAAACACCACACCGTGGTGTTTCCTCCGCTCAGGATGACACGTTGGAATGACATCTCGGTCAATCTCAATTAATCAATTTATGCCTCCTTTTCCGTGGGCAAAACAAAAATAAAAGCCATTTTGGGTGGTGGTCCCAAAATGGCCGCGGAGCTATTGAATGAGCGAGCGCAGGGATGAAGAATTACGTTTATACCCACTGCGATGAAAGTTTTTGAAGGGGTGTGGAAAAGAGGCTTGCATCGCACACGGCTCATCATCGGGGGATTTGTTCGCACAGACATCCCCGAGATTAGCCCCGCCGCAGGCGGCTTTTCTCAAAAAGTTCCCCCACAAAAAGCGTCCTTCAAAAAGATATTCATGATCCACGTTCTCTTTTCAGTGCAGAGCCATCCCAAGTGAAGACGATCTCGCCCTCGAGGTCGGTGCGGAGAACGGTTGCGCCGTGAGTCTCCAAACGTGCGAGAACCTCGCCCATGGGGTGACCGTAGGAATTTCCGGCGCCGCATCCGATGACGGCATACTGCGGAGTGAGGGCTTGCAGAAACAGCTCCGAGCTTGAGGTGTTCGAGCCGTGATGCGCAACCTTGAGAAGGTCGCAATCCAGCTGTGTTTTTCCGTAGTGCTCGACGATCTCACGCTCCTGATCACTTCCGATATCTCCCGTGAAAATCAGATTAAGCCCTTGGTAATGCAGCTTCAAAACCAGGCTTCCCTCGTTCCCCTCGACCTCGCGAAACGGAAAGGGATGCAGGATGCTGAGCGTCACCGATCCGAGGTGGCGGATCTCGCTTGCGCGAGCACTGTGTACCTTGATTCCCTGCTCCTCGGCAGTGCGGAACAAAAGCTGTGCCGATTCGTTTTCGATCTCGGTGTCACTGACCCAGATCTCGCGCGTGGGAATTTGCGAGAGCAGGCCGTCCGCGCCTCCGATGTGATCCTCATCGTTGTGCGTAAACACGGCAAGCACCAGCTCCTCAACTCCCAGCTGCTTCAGACGCAGACAAAGCCGCTCCTGACAGTCCTCCGTGCCGGCATCGATCAGAATATCGCCCTCGGGGGTCCGCAAAAGCGTACAGTCTCCCTGTCCAACGTCAAGAAATCGGATCTCCAAAGAAGGCGACCCGATCTCCGATTCGATTTTAGATGCGTTTCTGTCAGACGCAAGGAAGAGCAAGCAGAATGCCAACAGGCAGACTGTGACGTATAAGCGATTCATCCTTCATTCCTCTCTTCTTGCGCTTCTTTCCGGAAAAACGCCATTGCTCTGCCGATGGGAGGCGCTTCGGTGATCAGGCCGAGCGCGAGCAAAACGCGTGCCGCCGAATAGGCGTCACGTCCGCGAATTCCCGTATGCCTTGAGAGCTCCTTGACGGTAAAATGCGCGGGTAGCGCGGAAGGCAAAAAGACCGAAAAATCCGACGGTTGGTTAAACTCGATCTCCTCCAGAAGCGAAAGCGGCAAACGCTCGTAGCGGTTTGAGCCTCGCTTGCGATCCTTCGACCGTCCGTTCAAAAGACGGAAATCGTGCACCTCCAAAAGCATCAGGCGAAAGCGCAGACGCGGATTCCCCAGGTGCTCCAAAAGGCAATAAAGCTCAGGGAGAAGCTGCTCCGCACGCTCGCCCGCAACGCGACGGCGCGGCGCGATCTCCATGCTCCCCGGCTCCACCCACGACATCCATCGCTGCCTTGCGATCGGATGCACCACGGTCACGGTGCAGTCGGTGTGCTCCATATAATACGCGATCTTCTTTTTCATCGGATAGAACGCGCCCGTTTGCACCTCTGTGATCTCGTTCCCGACACGGATATCCGACACAAACCTCGCGCCTGCAACCCCCACCTCGTGAAAGGCTTCGTCGTCGCAGAGGTATTTCTTGATCACCGCGTGCAGACGCTTTTCGGCAAGCGTTCCAAAGCCATAGGCTCCCGCCGTCCTGCCGCGCGTCGCCGCCTCCATGCACAGACGTTCAAATCTTGCTTGATTCATCATGCTTCAGATCTTCTTGAGTCTCGCGTAGGTCGCCATCAGCTTTTTCGTTCCGACGCGGTCGAACACGATCTCATAAAGCGTATCCGCGCCCATCGGCTTTGCCGAAATGATCTCGCCCTCGCCAAAGGTGAGATGCCGCACGCGGTCACCCGGCGCAAAGGACTCCTTGGGCGCTGCCTTGGGTACGGAAAGCGTTTTTCCGACCGTGATCCGTTCACCCGAGGGGGGCGCGGTCTGTCGGACGGGTGTGCGAGGCTCGGGGGAGGAATAATAGGTCCTCTTTTGCGTGGCGGCAGATTCTGCTCCGCGAGAGCCGTAGACCGATCCGCCCCTGCCAAAGCCACCGAAGCCGACGCTCGGCGTATGCCGTCCGAAGCCGCTCTCGTCATCATCGGGACGCTCGACAAGAGCCGAGGGGATCTCGCTGACAAAGCGCGAGACGGGATTGTAGGCAGTTTGTCCGTACAAAAGACGCGTGCGCGTGTGGATCATGTAGAGTTCCCTTTTCGCGCGGGTGATCGCGACGTAAGCAAGACGGCGCTCCTCCTCCATCTCGCTCTCGCTTGACGTGATGGTCTGCATTCCCGGGAAGAGTCCGTCCTCCATACCCGGCAAAAAGACGATGGGAAACTCCAGCCCCTTGGCGCTGTGGATCGTCATCATCACCACGGCGTCGGCGCTTTCGTCATAGCGGTCAACGTCGGCAACCAACGCGGTCTCCTCCAGAAATCCGGTCAGCGTCGGCTCGTCGTTTTCCTTCATATATTCCAAAATACCCGATTTGAATTCCTCGAGGTTGTCCAGGCGGTCTGCCTCCTCCTCGCCCGCATCGATCAGCATCTGTCGGTAGCCCGAGCGGTCAAGCACCGCGTCGAACAGGACGTCGAGCGTGACGCGCTCGGCGAGCTCCGAAAGCGAGTTGATCAGCGCGGCAAAGCTCTCCAGCGTTGCCCGACTGCGCTCCAGCGCGGCAAACGACGCGCAGCGCTCGATCACGGAAAAGCGGCTGCAGCCCTGCTCCTCGGCGATCTGCGCGATCGCGTCGAGCGTTTTCGCGCCGATCTTGCGGCGCGGCTCGTTGATGATCCGATCCAGACGGACGTTGTCGTCGTGATTGTTGATCAGCTGCAGGTATGCCACCGCGTCGCGGATCTCCTTGCGGTCGGTAAAGCGTGTGCCGCCCAGAACGCGATAGGGAACCGCCGAGCGCGCGAACGCCTTCTCGATGCTCTGTGCCTGCGCGTTGGTGCGGTAGAGCACGGCAAAATCGCGATAGCTCGCCTCGCCCTTCGCCACCTTGCGGTTGACGGTGTCAACCACGAAGCGCGCCTCGGTGTTCTGGTCGTCGCAAAGACGGAGATGGATCCTCTCGCCCTCTCCCGCCGCCGTCCAGAGCGTCTTGCCCTTTCTTCCGGTGTTGTGAGAGATCACCGCGTTCGCCGCGTCCAGAATGGTCTGCGTGGAGCGGTAATTCTGCTCAAGCTTGATGACCCTTGCCGACGGGAAGGTCTTGTCAAAGGTCAGAATGTTTTCAATGGTCGCGCCGCGGAATTTATAAATACTCTGGTCATCGTCTCCCACCACCATCAAATTCTGATGGAAGCCCGACAAAAGCACCGTCAGCTGCAGCTGCGCCACGTTGGTGTCCTGGAACTCGTCGACCGAGACGTACTTGAAGCGGCTCTGATATGCCTCGCGCACCTCGGCGTAATTCTTGAGCAGCAGCACGGTCTGCATGATGATGTCGTCAAAATCGAGCGCGTTGGACTCGCGCAGAAGCTGCTGATATGCCTCGTAAACACGCGCAATCTGCTTCTGACGGAAATCTCCACCCGCCTCCGCCGCAAAATCGTCTGGCGTGAGCAGACGGTCCTTGGCGCGGCTGATCGCGTTCATCACACCCTTGACGGGCAGCAGCTTTTCGTCGATGTTGCAGCGCTTCATGGCCGCCGTCACGGTCTTTTTGCTGTCGTCGGTGTCATAGATCGTAAAGCCCTGACGGTAGCCCACCTTTTCGCAGTGCAGACGCAAAATGCGTACGCAGACCGAGTGGAAGGTGCCCGTCCAGATCTCCGACGCGGTGGCGCCGTCCTCGGGGAACATCCTCGCAAGACGCTCCTTGATCTCGTTTGCCGCCTTGTTGGTGAAGGTGATGGCGAGAATGCGGTAGGGCTGGCAGGCCTGATTCGAAAACTCCGGCAGAATGCCGTGCTCGATGTCGCCCACGGGCAGCTCCAGCGCCTGCTCCAGTTCGCGCACCCGCGCCTCATCCGTGCCGTAGGGAACGTAGTCGCTGAAATAGGCATTTCCGTAGCGAATGATAAAGGCGATGCGGCGAACCAACACCGTGGTCTTTCCGCTTCCCGCGCCCGCAAGCACGAGCAGGGGGTTATTGACGGTGAAAACCGCCTCGCGCTGACGCTCGTTGAGCGTTCCGTAGACCTTGTCGAACAGGGCGCGCTTGGCGGCAAGATAGCGTTCTTCGATCGTTTGCATAGTTGTCCTTTCTTGGGATGTTTGAAAATCTCTTCTGTGCGCGACCTCGCATCAAGGCTTGGCAAGCGCGCTCTCCGAATGGGTGACGATCATGCCCTCGGGCTCCCGGTTGACAAAAAGGTCAAATTCGGGCTCGGCATCGGTCTGCACCGTGAAATAAAAGACGCCTCCGGCGCCCTCCTCTCCGTCGGTGCGCTGTGCCGCGTGGCTGATGACGACGCGATAGCCGTCAGAGGTGTCGGCGCCGAACGTCAGACCGTCGCCCTCGGTCCAGTCGCCAAGATACAGCCAGCACCCCCAGGTGCCGTCCTCTCCGCGTGAAAACAGGACCGTGTTTTTGACGATCGAGCGCGCGACCGCGTCGTCATACCAATCCCTGACCGCCGCATCCTCGGGAAGCGCGTCCTCGGCGATCCTGCCCTGTGAAGCGATCTCCTTCGGTGAGGCTGTGATCGGCGCGTCCGTCTCTTGCTCACCGTTCCTATCCCGCGCACAGGCGGTACACGTCAAAAGCAGGCAGATCGCCAACAGGCACAAAAATCGTTTTTTCATAAAAATCTCCTAATTTTTTCGGTTTTTCGCTTGCATTTTCTCACCGAAGCCGCTATAATAATAGCGAAGAAAACGGGAGTGAAGCAAGATGAGTGATTCTGTGTTTGAAATTGTGACGCAAGCCATCGGCTACGTCGGGCTGGTCTTCAGCGTGATCGCCTTTCAGTGCAAAAAGCATAAAAACGTGATGCTCGCGAAAACGGCGAACGAAATGTTCTTCGCCCTGCAGTATTTTTTGCTCGGCGCATACACAGGCGTCGCGATGAACCTGATCGGATCGTTGCGAAACCTCATTTTTGCCAAGCAGGTGGAACGGGGCAGGTCCACGCTTCCCATGCGCGCGGTCTTCAGCCTGGCGTTCGTCGCCTTCGGTCTTCTGACCTGGCAAAATCCGATGAGCCTTGCCGTCATCCTTGCAAAGGTGGTCTCCACCGTTGCCTACGGCATGAAAAACACGCGCGCGATCCGCTTCCTGACGCTCCCCACCAGCACCTGCTGGCTGATCTATAACTATCTGTCAAGCTCGAGCGCGGGCGTGCTCTGCGAGGCGTTCACCCTCCTCTCGATCATCACCGCGATCATTCGCATCGAGCTGATCGAGCCAAGGCTCAAAAAACGCGCCGAAAACGGCAACGAAAATTCATGATCCGAGGTCAACGGGCCATCACCGTTGACCTTTTGCCGTTTCATAGGCACGCTTCATATACAGAGCATCCTCCGCCTGCGTGCCGTCCGACTCGCAGATGATGCGCGGAGCCACTCCCTCGCGCACGATCGCCTCGGCAAGCGGCTCAAAGCACGGGCCGAACGACTCGTCGGCAAACGTGAGGTGCTTTTTCTCGCCCGCGGAGGTATATTCGATCTTGGAAAAATGACAGTGCAGAGAGTTCGCAAATTCGTCGCCCAGCCCCACGGCGATCTCGTCAAAGACGCGACGGTAGCTGTCCACGTCGGGGAACGCGCCGCCGATCGCCCGCGCATTCAAGTGCCCGAAATCGACCACGGGAGCAAAAACCGGTGCAACGCGGCACTGCTCGATCACCTCGGCAAGCGTGCCGAGCTGATTGACCTTGCCCATCGTCTCAATGCCAAGCTTGATCGGGGTATTCCCCACCGCCTCGGCAACCCGCGCCAACGTATCCTTCGAGAGCGCCATCGCCTCCTCGCGGCTGATCTTCGCGGCGCTTCCGCTGTGAATGACGATGGTGTCCGCGCCCAGCAGCTCTGCCGCCCAGAGCGATTTTTGAATGTAGTCGATGCTCTTGAGGCGTTTTTCCTCCACAACGCCGGAGAGCGAAATGAAATACGGCGTGTGAAGCGACATCCTCACACCGTGCTCCCTCGCCTTTTCTCCAACCGCGCGCAGAGATGCCTCTCCTGCCGTCAGTCCGTTGCCTGCCTCGTATTCAAAGGCGTCCAAGCCGAATCGCTTCACCCAGCCCGGGCTCTGCAGAGTCGATTTGTTGCCTTCCTTGTAAAACAGATCCGAGTTTCCTCCCGGACCAAAGGTTGCAATGCTCATATCCTTGTCCTTTCTTTGTGGGACGCGTTTTGTGGACGCGTTTTGTGGACCCGTTTTGTGGGGGTGCTTTTTGAAAAAAGCCGCCCCCCACACCCTTTTTTGCCTTCGGCGACCAGAGAAACTTTTTGAAAAAAGCCGCCTGCGGCGGGGCTAATCTCGGGGATGTCTGTGCGAACAAATCCCCCGATGATGAGCCGTGTGCGATGCAAGCCT
>JAZSJS010000047.1:0-9765 GCA_045534435.1 Eubacteriales bacterium | reverse complement strand
CGTTCGCTCCATCAACCCCCGAAGCACAAAAAACAAATCCAAACAACCTTGAGGGTTGTTTTGGGTCGCGGGTTCCAAAACAACTGCGGGAGCGATTGATTGGTCGAGCGCAGGGATAAACAATTACGTTTACACCCAATGCGATGAAAGTTTTTGAAGGGGTGTGGGGAAACTTTTCTCAAAAAGTTTCCCCACAAAACGCGTCCTTCAAGAAGCCCCCACAAAACGCGTCCTTCAAGAAGCCCCCTCAAAACACGTCCTTCCAATCGCACAAAAAAGATCGGGGAGCCGTCAAAAGCGGCTCCCCGATGGGGTTAACGTATTTTATTTGGGAAGCTTAATGTGCCCGTTTGTCACTTCGGCTTTTCTGAAGAGACTCTTCTGCTGCTCGGTCAATTCATAGGTAAACTCCACGGTGTCTTTGGACATCAGAACGTAAATGTCATATTTTTCGTAGTAAACGTAAACGCGAGTCGAATTACCCCAATTCAGATATGCCGTGTAGTAATCCGTAGCCTCCTCGATAAGCTCCTCGGTATCCCAGAAGAGAGCACCCTCCTCTGTCATCGGAACGAGGCTTTCGAGCAACGGTTGACCGATCCATTTGTCGACCACCTTCACAAGCTTTTGAAGTCTGATGCTTTGGAAGAAGTCCTCAAATGCCTTTTCATCCATTTCCAGCAGGTTCGTGTGCTCGGGCGTGGTGATCTTGTCGTCTTTGTCCGGCGTTTCGATGGAAATGCTCATCAGATCCGCCTTCGCACCGACCTTGCCAATGAAGAATCCGTCCAGAGTAAAGTGGAACGTGTCTTCCTTTTCGTCAATTACAACCGTGCCGTAAAGCTCGGTCGTTTCCTTGGTCTCGCTATCGCTCATTTCCAAACGCCAATCGCCGCCATCCTTATAGGTAAAGGTCCACTCGGAGGATCCCTTTTCGGTCGGCTTGGTTTTGCCGCCGATCAAGAAGTTGCTCTCCATCTTCAGCGTTGCGGTCGTCTTGCTTTTGAATTCTTCCTTGCGATAGCTGTACTCGTCGAGCGTCACAGAATCGCGATCCTTCCGCTCGGTCGTTTCCTTCCATCCGAGATCAAACCCAAAATCGTCCTCGTCATACAAAAACGCGACGGTTATCTCGGTTTTGTTGTATTTATCATACTCATTCTTGGCCTTGTAGGAGAAATAGAAGTCGGTATATTTTCCGTCGACGACGGTGTAGGAAACGGTGATCGAGGGACTCTTCAGCTCTTTTTTCAGGCGCTTGCACTTTTCGGAAAGCGTCATCTTGATATCAGATTCGTCTGTGTAGGAGAAGTGAATCATATTGTCGAGCGCCTCGTTGTCCTCCGCCTCGTCGATGATGGTCGTCAGGATCGTTTTGATCGACTCGGAATCGAGCGAATGGGTCACGCTCTTGGAAAGCGCGAAACGTCCTGTCTCAAAAAAGATCTCGGTTTCGGTTTCCATCTCCTCTTCGATCACCTTCAGAATGCGATCGATCGCGGCGGTGAGCTCGGCATCCTCCTTGGAGTCCTTGTCGGTACTCAACAGCTTCAAAAGAGAGAGCAGCGTCTTGTAGTCCTCTTCCTTGAGCTTGTAGGTACTGCTTCCGTCGGGATTGAAGACCGATCCCTCTGCCTGCTTGTCGATGTCCTTGCGCGGCAGGCTGACGTACTGATCCTTTTCTGCCAAGAGTCCCGCAAGCGCGACGACGTCCTCGTCAACGTAGATCTTGTAGGTCACGTCGGAGCTTTTGACGCCGGTGCCGAGCGTCAACGACGTCTCGGTCTTTGCTTTCTCGCCCTTGCCGACGGTCAGGCTGTCAAGCTTCACGGAAATCTTTTGCGTCAGGCCCGAGACCTCGGTCGGAATGTCGACCTCCATCTCGATCTTGTCTCCCTTCTTCTCATAGGTGCTCATGAGAGAGTCGATCGCGGCCGTGTCAAAGAACATCGCCTCGAAGGTGTTTTCGATGGGATCCATCAGCGAGATCGGCACGAACAGAAATGCCGCGACGCCGGCCAGCACAACGAAAACGGAAATGAGCGAGACTGCGACGATCCACGTCTTTTTCTTTCTCTTTTTCTTGGGGGGCTCGGCAACGAAGTCTCCTTGCTGCGAATCGGCTTCGTTTTTCGGGTTGTCGTCAGAATAAAACGAATAATCCTTGTTTTCCATAATCGTTCTCCTTTTTATCAGATTCACTAAAAGTGGTAATATTATTATATCATATCTCCATTGAAAAATCAATAGTCTTTCCGTGGAACATTGTCAACCGTTGGTTGTGAAAAGTCCACGCCGCGTGGACTTTTTGGCAAATTCGGCTGTCATTCCGACCTTTCGCGTACGAAATCCGATGAAAAAGATCGTGATTTGAGATTTTACACACCCCTTCACACCCCTGTGAAAAAACCTGTGGAAACTGTGAAAAACCTTGATACTTCCGCCCTTTTTCGCGCTTTTCGGAAAAAATATCTGTGGAAAAAACAAAAACCGCGCAAGACGGGATCCCGCTCGTTCCGGGAAGATCCAAAGGGGGTGCTTTCCCAAGAAAAGCACCCCTTTGTCTCCCTGCCGCAGAGCAGATCTGTGTTTCCGATTTGATTTTGTTGTGAACACCCGATTCGTCGCCCTGGATCACCGCTCATTTGCTTCCGCCGATATCGACGCCGATCTTCATTTGCGGTTTCCTTCGTTTTTCCAATCGGCGAGGAAACGTTCGATTCCTGCGCTGGTGAGCGGATGAGAGATCATACTCTCAATCACCTTGTAGGGAACGGTTGCAATATCGCTGCCCGCATTTGCCGCGGCGATCACGTGGGAGGAGGTGCGGATCGATGCCGCAATAATCTCGGTCTTGATGTCGTAATCCTCGAAGATCTTGGCAATCTCCTTGACCAAGGCGATGCCGTTGTCGCCGATGTCATCCAGCCTACCCACAAAGGGGCTTACGTAGGTCGCTCCGGCTCTTGCGGCAAGAAGCGCCTGTGCGGCAGAGAAAATAAGCGTGACGTTGGTTTTGATGCCAATCGCATTCAAGTGGGCGGTTGCTTTGAGCCCATCGGCGCACATCGGGATCTTGATTACAAGGTTTGGATTGTCTATCTTGTGACAGAGGCCGAGTGCTTCGACCACCATCTCGTCGGCGGTTTGAGAGATGACCTCTGCGCTGATTGGACCGTCAACGATCTCTAAAATCTCTTTGATCACTTCAACAAAGTCGCGTCCTTCTCGTGCGATCAAGGTCGGATTGGTGGTCACTCCGCAGATCACCCCCAACTCTTTTGCTCGTTTGATCTCTTCTACGTTTGCAGTGTCAATAAAAAGCTTCATGCGATTCTCCTTGCGGTTTTCATTTTTAAATCTTTTATCATTTCAAAAAAATTTCGACCACGGGGTCAAGCATTTTGAACACCGTGCCGGGCAGATCCACGGTCAGATAGGTGCCGAGATAGTTTCCGGCAGAATCATAATATGCGAAATTTTCACGCCACGTCAGCTCGCTTCCGTCCGAGAGGAGCTGCACGTAGTCGATCCTTCCGTCCAAGCCCGTCAGCTTGACCGACGCGTGCGGACAGTCGAGCAGATGGACGTAAAGCCTTTTTCCGTCCGCGCTCTGCGTCAGATACGCGCCCTCACCGACGCCGAACGCATCGTCCGCCCTGTCACAGCCATAGATCGAGCGGCTGTTTCGCTTCATCCAATTGGCATAGACCTGCAAGGCTTCGTCAGCTCGGTCATCGAAGTCGCCGCGTGAGGTCGGGCCGACGTTCATGATCATGTTACCGCCGCTCGCCACCGTGCGAACCAGAAGATCGATCAGGTTTTTTGGCGTTTTCCAGGAGGTCTCGTCGCGATAGTAGCCCCACGAGCCCGAGAAGGTGTGGCAGGCCTCCCAGGTCAGCGCTTCTCCGCTTTCCTTGTCGACCAGATTCATCATTTTGGGATTGATCTCCTGCTCGGGCGTGCAAATGTCCTGCGGGATCTGCGCGCGGTCGTTGAGAATGATGTCGGGCGCCAGCGAGCGGATGAGCGCGATCAGCTTTTCGGATTCCCACTGCTCCTTTCCCTTGGCTCCCCCAAACTGCATCCATGCGGGGGCGTCGGGGTGTGCCGGATAGGAAAAATCGAAATAAAGGATATCAATTTTGCCGTAATTGGTCAGCAGCTCGGTCACCTGATCGCGCATATATTGCGCGTATTTCTTCATGTCGCGTCCGCGGTCGAGCTCCTCTGCGTTGGCGTCCTTGCGGCGCGGATGCGCTTTGTCGATCGGAAAATCGGGATGATGCCAATCGATCAGAGAATAGTAGAAGCCGATCTTGAGCCCCTCGGCACGGAACGCGTCGACGTATTCTCTGACGATATCCTTGCCGTAGGGCGTGTTCATGACGTTGTAATCGGTATACTTGGTGTCAAACAGGCAAAAGCCCTCATGGTGCTTGGTGGTCAGGATGGCATATTTCATGCCTGCCGCCTTCGCCTTTTTCGCCCACTCGCGGGCGTCGAGCAGATCGGGGTTGAAGTGGTTGAAATAGGATTGGTATTTTTCCTCGGAGATATATTCGCGCGTTTTGATCCATTCGTGGCGCGCGGGCAGAGAATAAAGCCCGAAATGAATGATCATGCCAAAGCGGTCGTGGATAAACCACGAGGTGTCTCCGGGAGTCTTTTTGCGTACGTAAGTGCTCATAGCGGTTTTCCTTTCTCTTTTCCTTTTTTGATTTGTTTTTTGTAAAAAAGCACTTGGTTAGCGGTCGCTAACTTCTTATAAAATCAGATCTCGAGAATCTGATCGCCGTCCTTGGTCACGATGTGCGTCTGCTCGCCGATCTCGCGCATCCAGCGGCGCGTGGTTCCCACACCGTGCATATCCTTCGAGAACTCCACGTCCCTTTCGTTGTAGAGCCAGGAGGCGCAGCACCAGATGCAGATCTTGGGCGCGATGGCTTCGTATACGTTTTTGCGCACGCACATATGCCCGTGATGCGCCATTTGCACGACGTCGGAGCGCAAGGCGTCCCCGTGCGTTTCCAACAGCTCGTCGCCCGCAACGGGACCGAGATCTCCGAGAAAGAGAACGCTTCTCTTCTCTCCCGTGACGCGAAAGACCATGGAGCTGTCGTTGACGTAGTTTTCGGTATAGTTCTCGCTTTTGGAAAACAGACATTCAAATTTGAGGCCGTCGATCTCCCAACGATCCGAACAAACGGGACGGTCAACGGGAATCCCGTGCGTCTGAACGTAGCCCTCGAAAGCCTCGACGTTCGTCGCTTCGTCGCCGCCACAGGCGCGCAGGAACGCGGGGGTGTGGAAATTGCAAATGAAGCGCTCGATCTGTCGCATGATCGGCTTTTCCCGTTGCATGCCGTAGAGCAGCGCGCCCAGATGGTCTCCGTGCGGATGCGTGATGATCCACGCCGCGATCGGACGCTCGCCGACGTGCGCGATGACGTTGTGCAATTCTCCTCCCGTTCCGCCGTCAATGACGATGGCACGGTCGTTTGGCGTGATGATGACAAAGCCCATGCTGAAGGGTGTGTATTCGGTCAGAATGTGAAGCTCTGCGCTTTTGGACATTTTGGAGGCCTCCTTGTTTTATTTTTTGTCGGGGGCTTGACAACAAGGTCATTTTAGCATATAATAGGGTCAAAGTCCATGCATTTTTATCTGTAAAATATGGAGATTTGTAACAATGAAGGTTTTAACAAAGGACGAATTGCTTTATTTAGACAGACAAATCCGAATGGAGCTTGTTGAGATCAGCCATGGATTTTTAGATCAAGGATGGAACCTGAAGCATCTGCGCGCATCGTTTACGAGGATCTATTTTCCCTTGGAGGGCAAGGGCTTTTTGACGTTCGGCGATCGCAGAATCGAGCTGGCTCCGGGGAAGATCTTCGTCATTCCGTCCGGTCTCGACTTCTCCTGCGCCTGCCCCGAATATCTGAACAAGGTCTTCGTGCACCTGCGCCTGACGCAGCCCAACGGAAGCGACGCCTTTTCGGGAATCGACTCCTGTCTGATCTTGGAGGACGAAGGGATCTCCGAGAAAATGGCTCGCCTGTGCGACCGACAGGATCTGCGCTCGGTTCTGGAGCTGAAACTGGTGCTCCTGGGCGTGCTGGAGCGCGCACTCTCCCTGGCAATGCCCACGCGCACCGAAATGAAGCCCTACCGTGAGATCACAAAGGCGGCGCTTGCCTTCATCGATTCGCATTTGCGCGCCGACCTGAGCATACAGGAGATCGCGGACGCCCTCTTCGTATCCAAGGCGGTCCTGCAAAAAAGCTTTCGCGAGGATCTGGAAAAATCGATCGGGAAATATATCGACGCAAACCTGATGGCTCGCGCCGAGATCCTGCTTCTGGACGACAGACTCACAGTGAAGGAGATCGGAGAGCGTCTCGGCTTTTGCGATCAGTTTTATTTCTCCCGCCGTTTTTCGCAGGCACACGGCATCAGTCCACGTCAATTTCGCCGGCTGCATTTCGTCGGAAAGGATGCTCTTTCCTCCGCTCCGTAAAACGAAAGAAAGAGTGGTTAGCGTTTGCTAACCACTCTTTCTTTTTGCGTAAAAAGCATTGTTTTGAAAGAAAAGCCTTTCTCTTTCCAACAAATGAACGCAGACTGTTGGTTAGCAAATGCTAACCCGTTTTCATATCAAGCAACCAACACCGAAAGAAGCATTCTTTTTGCCATCGTTTCGGCATGAAGCTGCGGCAAGAGCATCTCCTGAGTCAGCTCGGCTTGTAGAGAGATCCCATTCTCGCCAACCGAAATCTCGAAGGGCGCAAAGGCGGGATGCTCCATCCAGGAAAGCTCCCGTTTTTCTTCGATTCCCTCCTCGGAGGGCTGCGTCACCGTCTCCCCGACAGCACTCAGCGTGCAACGGAACGAAGGAAATCTGCCCCGTGCTTCCTCGGATTCTGCCGATACGCGCTCCCTTCTCAGGCTCAAAAAGGCGCAGAACAGGAAGGCGGTCAGGCTCGAAGCCTTGTGAGAAAGCAGAGAGGGAACGGTGAGAGGAAGCGCCGTGCAATCGGCATGACAGCCGATCAGCTCCGCGATCAGTGTCGCACGCGTCAAAAGACCGAGCTCGGCGGAGGGAGACAGAATGCGGTCCAAATAATAAAAGATCTCCGCCAGATGATCCAGCACCTCGTCGGCCGAAGCGCTGATGGCGCGCGGGGATTCCTCCTCGTCGGGAGAGATCGCAAAATCCTCCCGCCCCATCATGCCGAGCGCCTGCATCACGGCATTCTTCGGCTCGGGAAGACGTACACTCAGAACCAGTCCTGTGGAGTTCAGCCAATCACCAAAAACCAAAAGTGAGCCCTCAGCGGCCTGCAAAAGCACGCGACCGTGGCTCTTGAGCGCCGCCTTCAAAAAGCCGAGCTCCTCCCGACGGATCCCCTCCTCGAGAAACGCCTCTTGCATGGGGGTCGCGACCGTTCCGCAAGAGATCAGCCGACGGAATCGGTCCGCCGCCGAAAAAATGCCGAAGCCTTCGCGGCACACGCGCGAGCTGCGCCCGTGCTTGCCCTCAAGCTGCAGCTTTTCCGGAACGTAATTATGGATGGCGTGAGAATCGTATATCACATCAACTGCTCCTTTTTTGAAAAATGACGGCAAAAAGCCTTGACCCGACGCGCAAAAGGATCAGCTCTCCTCTACCTTCGAGGGGATTTCGATCGTTCCCTCGGCGGCTTCAAAGGCTTTGATCTCCTGGCGGATCAGGTACAGGATCTGACCGTTTGCCGAACGGCCGTAATATTTTGAAATATAGTGAAGCTTGTAATGCAGCTCCGGGTCGATCTCGATGCCAAGATGCTTGTTGTTTTTGTTTCTCATAAAAAATCTCCAAAATAACTTGATGTAAGTATATTTTAAGATGATTTTGAGATAAAAACACACAAGTATACTTGAATTAAGTATACAAAATATAAAAACCGAAGGCCGAAATAAAAAAAGACAGAGACGAGCGCGTGCAAAATTAGCGGCAAAATAAATTAAGCCACCACGAAAACGGGTGGCTTTTGATATGCATAAACAAAGAAAATATACCAACAATTAAAATTAAACTTTTCTCCATTTTAAGTTTAACGCTTTAATTATACTACCCTCGTATGAATCATTCGGATGCTCCATATAAGAATCTGCCCAAAATATGCTTTCTTTTTCCACGATTAGCGATGCATCGTATAGTTCTCGTGAGTAGTTTTCTGTCGCAGGCATAATCTTCAGAATTTGAACAGCCTCGAAGCATAGCTCAACAACACCAAACCACCCGCTATTATCAAATATAATATTTGTTATGGGTGTTCCGTTGGCTTCGGAGTAATTGATACTTTCAATCGTGCTATCGTGGAATCCCGCAAAGATTTCCATAAATGCATCAGCATCTTCTTGTGTCAAAACATAGTTCCACTCTGCTTTATCACTAAAATTTCGAACTAATATTTTGTGGGCATTTATGGGAACCGAAAGATTGGTCAATATATCCGCAAGAAAAGCTTGGTTTTCAAGAACATCGGGATAACCGCTCATTTGCTCAATATCTACAGGCTTGATTCCATTAGCTTTGCAAAAATGTTTGTACTTCAAAATTTGTGTGCCTTTATAAACAACAAAATCCGAGTAATTAGGTTGAATTGTTTCTACAAGAGGTTTTGCAGGTGAAACACTTTTGTCTAAATAGTCAATGAGATCAAAAGTATTTGTATTAGGATTCAAAACAATATATTGCAAAAACCAACCAGTTCCTACTGTTGCATATACGATTGATTTGTAATACAGGTTTTTATTCTTGTCAAAAACGCGGACAAACATTACCTATACCTCCTTTTCTGATGATCTAACGGTTATTATATCATAATGCCTTGCAAATGTCAACAAACGGTTTTCTTTAACACCTCTGTGGCAAGCATAGCGCGCGGCAGTCCACGCACGATCGGGCAGAAGCCCGAACCCACTATTCACAGAGGAACGGCACGCAAAAGCCTCCCTCCGAGAGGGAGGGGGACCGCGATAGCGGTGGAAGGAGCCTGCGTGACTTGGAATTTAGATTGACCTCATAATAACGCGCTCTCCCTCAGTCGCCTTACCGCGCCAGCTCCCTCCCGGAGGGAGCCTTTATGTAAGCCCGTCTCAACAAAAAACACCACCAAAGAAATCTCCTTGGTGCTGTTCGTGTTTTCTCCGCTAAAGATGCATAGCAGACGATAGGTTCTTTTTTAATATCAATCTTGAGCAGCCACCAAAACGAGGGAGTCGTTTCCGTCAGCCACCTCAATTCCGCTACAATCAACGGGTGTCAAGGAATCGCACTTGTAAAATGCATCCTTGCCGATCCTCTTCACGTTATTAAGCTCAACGCTCTCAAGAGAAGAACAAAGCGCAAATGCGGATGGCTTGATCTCGGTCACACCGTCGGGGATAGTCACGCTTTTAAGCGCTCTGCATCCGTAAAAGGCCTGCATTCCGATCTCACTTACACCGCCAAGATCTATAACCATAAGATTATCACAGCCGAAGAAAGCGTCGTCGCTTATAGTATTCAAGGAATCGGGCATCGCTATCTCGACGATCGAACGGCAGGAATAAAAGGCTCTGACACCGATCTCCTTTATCCCCTCGCCCAGATCAAGCTCACCGATATACCCACAGGATGCAAAGGCTCTGTCGGGAATTTCAGTACATCCCTCAACTCTCACGCTATAAAGTGAGGTGGGAACGAACTGAGCGTTGTGATCGGCACTCTCCGCG
>JAZSJS010000043.1:0-15550 GCA_045534435.1 Eubacteriales bacterium | reverse complement strand
ACAGATGAATATATTTATGGTTGCTATTATTGTATCAAATATCTGCCAAGATGAAAAGAATCCGTAGGTCGTCGAAACAACCTACGGATTATAGTTATGAAATTATTTTGCCTTGACTATTGCAGAGAAGCGTTCTATATCGCGGAATATTGCAAGAAGCGCATCTTTTTCGACTAAGGAATAAGAACTAAGCAGGGATTGAAGCTGTGCATCAATCTCAATGTGGGATTGGTGATTATCCACGCCGATCAATATGTCCAAGGATACATTCAAGGCACTTGCTATTTGAGCAAGCGTCTTTGCGCTTGGTAGCTTGTTTCCACGCTCAAGATTGCTCAAATGCTCCTTAGATATGTCCGCCATTTCTGCTAAGCACAGTTGACTAATACCTTGTGACCGCCGAAGGTCTGCTATTCGCTTACCAAGATTGAGCCATACGGAGTTGGGGATCGATTTCATACCAATACCACCTCCAGCAAAACGATTTCTTCCGCGCTTGCCCTGACATTGTTCATCTCGGCAACCCAACGGAGCATATCACGAGCTTTTAAGTCCTCGTCAATACCTCTTTCGGCAGCGAGGCTGGGGATGATGCTTTCAAGCATTTCATTTGCTTCAAGGTCAATTTCGTGCAAGCGAGCGTTCAACTTTCCTTCGGTCAGCAGGGTTGTGTACCTTCCGCGACGATGCTGTTTGATGTAATCAAGGTGTATCCGTCCATACTTGCCGATCTGATAGTCGCTCTGTTCGGGAAGTGTAATATCGGGAATAAGGTGTCCATTTTTCTCGCGGTATGTACCACCGAGCTTTTCATAAAGATTATCAAAGTTCTTTTTCATTGTAGTATCCTCCAAAATTAGATTTTGATTTTACTACAATTCATCCTCGCATCCAAACCAATCAACAAAAATGCCAAGGGACACCTACCTGCTTTATGGTAGGTGTCCCTTCGACCTGCTTTTTTCATGTGTCAAACCTGCTTGGCATCGCGGATGCGTTGGGTGGTTTCGCGATATTTGGAGGGCGAGAAGCCGTAGCGCTTTTTGAAGAGCTTGGAAAAGTGAGACGAGTCGTCAAATCCGACCTTTTCCATGATCGCATTGATGGGGTCGGAGGTTTGCTCGAGCAAATATTTTGCCTCCTCCAATTTGACCACGCTGGTGTAATAAATGGGGGAGTAGCCGGTGTGCTCCTTGAATTTCCGAATGAAATAGGTGGGGGTGAAATTGGTGATCTGCGCCAGCGTTTCTACGGTGAATTTTTCGGCGTAATTTTGCTTGATGTAGTCGATGACAAAGTCGATCTCATGCTTTTCGATCTTGTTTTCGCGATAGTTGCAGCTTTTCAGATAGTAGGCTGCGAGCGCGTTGATGCTGTTTGCCAGCGCGATCTTTTCAAAGGGGAGACGGTTTTGGGCGCACTTGAACACGGTGTTGAAGAGAGAGGTGACGTGGCGCTTGTTCTCGACGCGGATCTTCAGGGGAACTGAATAGACGTCGAAGAATTTTTTCTCATCGAGCAGCAGATCGAAATGAAACCAGAACAGCTTGGCATATTTGATTTCGGTCAGATTGTAGCTGTGCCGCGTGCCCGCTGGAATGAGCGCCAGCTCGCCCGCGCTCACCACCGTGCTGCCCTCCTCTGTCGTGATCTCGATCTCGCCCTCCACGACAAAATAGAATTTGTTGTTGGGAATGATGATGTTTTTGTCCTCCCAGGGCGGTGTCAGGATCATGCGACTGCCGAGCAGATAGGTCGTGGAGATCTGTTCAAAACGGTATTCCTTCATCGGTTTGCCTCCCTCCGGCGACCGTTGATCTTGATTCGGTTGCCGTACGTTTTGTTCAGTATAGCATTTTTTCGGCCTTCTGTCAATAGGATATGTATAATAAAAAGATAATTTTATACAACAAAAAAGTTAGAATAATCCTATCGCTTTTTCGGGCAGCCGTGTTACAATAAAATAAAAAAACCAAAAATAAAGGAGAACATCATCATGCAAACAGTAAAGATCGGCTTTATCCCCTCCACCTGGGAATCCTGGGACGGAAGTGCTTACACGGGCAAGCTTGCGGGCAAAATGCGTGCGCGCTGCCTCGAGGTCATGAACAAGATCCCCGGCCTGGAGATCGTCGTTCCCTCCGAGGAGCTGACCGAGTTTGGCTGTGTCGGAACGATCGAGGAGGGCATTCGCACGGCGGAGCTCTTCAAGAAGGAGGACGTCAAGGGCGTCATCATCGGAAACATGAACTTCGGCTTTGAGACGGCTCTGGGCCCGATCCTTTCGACGATCGACAAGGATATGCCCATTTTGCACTTTGCGACCAAGAGCGGTGACTATTCTCCCCAGGGCAACCGTGCGACCGACACCTGGTGCGGACAGTTCATGACCTGCTCGGCACTCAAGCGCAGAGGCTTCAAGTTTGAGCACATCATCACCTGCAATCCCGAGGACGAGATCTTTGCCGAGAAGGTGGGGGTCTTCACCAGAGCCTGCAACGCGATCGCTCGCTTCAAGGGTGCGAGAATTTTGCAGATCGGTACGCGTCCGACCGCATTTGAGTCTGAATTTTTCAGCGAGGAAAATCTGATGAGACAGTTCCGTCAGGTGCTGGTTCCCGTCGACCTCGCAACGGCATACGAAACGATGGACAGCCTGACTGCCGACGATCCCCGCGTTCTCGAGATCGCGAAGGAGATTCGCGGCGGCGCGGACACGATCATCGAGGAGACCCCGAACAGCATCATCAATCAGGCACGCTTTGAGCTGACGCTGAAGCTGCTCAAGGAGAAATTCCACTGTGACGTCATCGCATCGAGCTGCTGGGAGACGCTGCAGCACAAGTACAGCATCGCGGCTTGCTCCACCTTCTCCCGCCTCAACAATCAGGGCATCATCACCGCCTGCGAGGTCGACGTTCTGGGCGCCTTGACGATGCTGGTCATGAACGCCTGCGCATTGGGTGAGATCCCCTCCGACTTCATTGACTGGACTGACCTCCATCCCACGATGGACAATGTCTGGCTCGCATGGCACTGCGGAAACGCGGCTTGTCAGCTTTGTGCCGCAAACAGCCAGACCACGCTGCGCATGAATGAGCGCCTCGGACTCTGGAGCCCCACCTGCTACGGCTCTCTCGAGTTTAGAATGAAGGACGGCCCCGTCACCTGCGCGAGAATGGTGGAATACAACGGTCAGTACAATATGTTCTTCGGCACCGGAGAAGCCATTGACGTTCCTCCGATGACCCGAGGAAGCTACGCATGGGTCAAGGTCAACGACATCCGCGACTGGGAGACTAAGATGATCGAGAGTGGTGTGGTACATCACGGTGTTCTGATCCACGACGAAAAGGTTGCGGCCGCTCTGGAGATGTTCTGCAAGTTTATGAACGTCAACGGCGTAAAAGGCGCTTGATCGATGAGCGTTTTGGGAATCGACGTCGGCACGAGCACCTGTAAGGGACTCGTGCTGACTGCGGACGGAAGGATCCTTGCGCAGAAGCAAGAAAACTATGCCGCAAAGCCGAGCGTGACACAGCAGACGGCGGAGCTTGCGGCGGAGGTCTTTCGCGACGGTGTCTTTTCCTTGATTCGCGCGCTTGCCGTGCAAGTCAAGGACAGCGATCCGATCCGCGCGATCGCGCTGAGCACGCACGGAGAGACCCTGATCCCGGTGGATGCGGAGGGAGTCGCGTTGCGTCCCGCTCTTTTGAGCATGGACAGACGCTGCACAAAGGAGGCGCAGGCTTTGGCGGAGCAGATCGGCGTCGAGCGCTTTTATCGCATCTGCGGTACGCCGATCCACACGCAATATCCCGTTCCGAAGATCATGTGGCTGATGAAAAACGAGCGTGAAACGGTGAAAAGAGCCGCGCGCTATTGCACGGCACAGGACTATCTGCACGGCGCGCTCGGTGTGGGTGGATTCGTGGATCATTCGCTGGCATCCCGCTTCGGTGGCTTCGATATTTGCCGACACGAATGGTCCGAGGAGATCCTTGCGGCTGCCGGACTCAATAAAGAGCAATTTTCCAAGCCGATGGCGGCGGGAATCACCGTGGGGGAGATCCCGCGCGCGATTGCAAGAGAGTTGAATCTGGAGGATGGCGTCAAGCTGGTCCTCGGAGGTCACGATCAGCCCTGTGCGGCTCTGGCGATGGGCGCGAGGGATGATGCCGTGACGGTTTCGGCGGGCTCGTACGAATGTGCGACCGTCATGACCGACGAGCCGCTCAACGACGAAAGCGGCTATCGCTTCGGACTCAATTCCTATTGTCACGTTCTGGACGGCAAATACGTCACCCTGGCGTTTTTTGCGTCCGGCCTTGTGGTGAATTGGTTCACCGACAAGCTTTGCTCCCTGTGGGGAGAGGATCAGAAAAGCATCCTGGCAAGGCTGGAGGAAATCGCTCCCAAGACGCCGACGGGGATCTGCTTCACGCCGCACATTTACGGCTCGATGAACCCCTGCTGGGACGAAAACGCAAGGGCGAAGCTCCTCGGCCTGACGGCAGAAACGGGGATCCCCGAGCTCTACCGCGCACTCCTCGAGGGCACGGCGTGCGAATTGGAGATCAATCTTTCGGTGCTAGAGCGTCTGGCGGGCAAGAAGCGCGAGCTGATCTTCTGCGGTGGCGGCGCGAGCTCGGATTTGTGGATGCAGATCCGTGCGGATCTTTTGAACAGACCCCTCTCGCGCCTCGACGGCAAGCTGGATGCCTCCTGCATGGGGGCGGCGATCCTGGCGGGTATGGGAAGCGGTATCTTTGCGAGCGCCGAGGCGGCAATCGATGCGATTCGCTATTCGAGAACGCTGTTTGAAGCGAAGAGCGCGAGTGCCTACGAAAATCAGAAGCGCGAATACCGCGCGTTGTATAAAGGAAAGATATGAAGGATTTTATTTGGAATCATAACAAAGAATTTTTGAGAAAGCATCTTGGCAGCATGTCGCAGCTCGCAGGTCTGAGGCGGTATCGCTTGAGCGAGGGACGCGCCGACGGCGTGGACGCGGTGGACGTGCGCACGGGCACGGGCTTTCAATACACCGTCCTGCCCGGAAGAGGCATGGATCTTGCCTGGACCGAATACAAGGGCATTCCGATCTCCTATATGTCCTCCACGGGCGTGAGCTCGGCCGCGCATTACGAGGCGGCGGGCATGGAATGGCTGCGCAATTTCTTTGCGGGAATGCTGACGACCTGCGGATTTGATAACGTGGGAGGCCCGAGCGAGGAGCTGCATCCCGTCATCGGCAAAAGAGATCTCGGCTTGCACGGACGCCTGACCAATCTTCCCGCGAGCGAGGTCTGTACGACCGAGGAGTGGGAGGGCGACCGCTACGTGATGCGCGTATCGGGAAAAATGCGTCAGAGCTGCCTGCACGGAGAAAACATCACGCTGCGCCGCACGGTCACGTCGGTGCTCGGAGAGAGCAAGCTTGCTCTGCACGACAGAATCGAGAACGAGAGCAACCGAGAGCTGCCGTTTTCGCTGCTGTATCACATGAATCTCGGCTATCCGATCCTTTCCGAGGACACGCGTCTGTATATCTCCTCCGAGAGCCTTGTCGGAGCGAGCGACCGGGCAAGAGAAGAGATCGGGCAGTACGATTCCTTCCACGCGCCAAGCCCCGGCTGTGTGGAGCGCTGCTATTTCCACAACGTAAAGGGAGACGCGGATGGCAAGGCCTACGTCGCCGTGGTGAACGAAGATTTGCAGCTGGCGGTGGTGTTTACCTATCTGCCGTCGCAGCTGCCCGCATTCACCGAGTGGAAGATGCTGAACGAGGGTGAGTACGTTCTGGGAATCGAGCCCGGCACGAACAACCCCGTGGGCAGAGTCGGCATGGCAGAGGCGGGAACGCTGCAGCTTTTGCGTCCGGGAGAGGTTCGCGAGGTGGACGTCACCGTTGAGGTTCTGGACTCTGCAGAGGAGATCGAAGCCATCAAAAATAAGATTAAAGCCATGAGGGAGAACGCATGAGAACTGTAAAATTCGGTGTCATCGGCTGCGGGCTTATGGGCAAGGAGTTTGCCTCTGCCGCGGCAAGATGGTGTCATTTGACCGAGGAGGTCGCAAGACCTGAGATCGTTGCCGTTTGCGATTTCAACGAGGCCGCGACGGCTTGGTTTGAAAAGAATTTCCCGAGCGTCAATTTTGTGACGAAGGACTATAAGGAGCTTCTCGCGCGCGAGGACGTGGAGGCGGTCTACTGTGCGCTTCCGCACAATCTGCACGCCGAGGTCTATGCCGACATCATCAGAGCCGGCAAGCATCTTTTGGGCGAAAAGCCGTTTGGCATCGACCAAAAGGCAAACGAGGAGATCATGCAGGCCATTCGCGAGAATCCGGACGTGGTGGTGCGCTGCGCCAGTGAATTTCCCTTCTATCCCGCTTGTCAGCAGCTGATCAAATGGGTTAAGGAAAACAGGTTCGGGAGGATCATCGAGGTGCGCGCAGGCTTCCATCATTCGAGCGACATGGATCTGAACAAGCCGATCAACTGGAAGCGCATGATCGAGATCAACGGAGAATACGGCTGCATTGGAGATCTGGGACTTCACACCCAGCACGTGCCATTCCGCATGGGCTGGAAGCCGAAAAAGGTCTATGCTTCGCTCTCCAACATTGCCAAGGAGCGTCCCGACAGGAACGGCAACACGGTGCCCTGCCTGACCTGGGACAACGCCACGATGATGATCGAAGCAGAGGAGGCGAACGGCAACACCTTCCCCATGATCCTGGAGACCAAGAGAATGGCGCCGGGCGCGACCAACGATTGGTTTTTGGAGGTCTACGGTCTGGAATGCTCGGCAAAATTCAATTCGAGCGAGCCCGACGTGTTCTGCTACACCAACTCCTGGGGCAAGGAGCAGGCATGGTGCAAGATCAACGTTGGCTACAAGCCGATGATCCCGACGATCACGGGCGGTATTTTTGAGTTTGGATTTACCGACGCGATCCTACAAATGTGGGCAACCTTCCTGCAGGAGATCGAGGGCAAGGAGGTCTTTTTCGGCTGCTGCACGCCAGAGGAGACCGTGCTGTCGCACAAGCTTAACACAGCGGCGTTGCTTTCCAACAAGGAAAACCGCGTCGTCCAAATCGATTGAACGGAGATAAGACAATGAGAAAATTGGTATTGAAAGAGCCCTATAAATTGGAAATGATCGCCTCCGAGATTCCCGAGCCCGCGGAAGATCAGGTACGGATCCACGTCAAGAAGATCGGTATTTGCGGATCCGACCCCACGATCTACAAGGGTCTGCATCCCTACGTTTCCTATCCGCTCGTGATGGGACACGAGCTGTCGGGCGTGATCGAGAAGGTCGGCAAAAACGTCTCTCCCGACCGCGTCGGTGAGCGCGTGGCGGTGATCCCTCACATCGTTTGTCACGAATGCGATGCCTGCAAAAAGGGAATTTACAACTTCTGTGAAACCCTCAAATGCACGGGCGCGGAGGCGGATGGCGCACACTGTGACTATTTCTGCATTGAGGCAGAGATGGCGGTGAAGATCCCCGACGAGATGTCCCTGGAGGAGGCCGCGATGGTCGAGCCCGCTTGTGTGGCATACCACGGCGCGAAGAGAGGCCACATCGAGCCGGGAGAAACCGTTCTGGTGGTCGGTGCGGGTCCGATCGGACTCTTCTGCATGCAAAGCTGCTTTGCGCTTGGCGCGGGTAAGGTCTTTGTGGCTGATATGGATAAAAACCGTCTGGAGCTGGCAAAGAAGCTTGGCGCGACGGGTACGATCGCGGTGGGCGACGAGAACCTCAAGGAGGGCCTGACGCGCTATCTGGGCAGTGAAAAGAAGGTCGACGTGTTCTATGACTGCGTCGGTGAAAAGGGAATCGTCTTCAACAACATTCTCGAGATCGCGCGCCGCGGCACACGCATCGTTGTGATCGGCGTGCTGCAGAATGCCTACAACGTGCCGCTTCTTCCCGATTTCGTGCAGCACGAGCTAAGCGTGTCGGGCACGACGATGTACGTTCCTCAGGATTACGTCGAAATGATCGACCTGATGGGCAAGAAGCAGATCCGCACGGAGGGCATGGTCTCCCAGCACATCTCCCTGGAAGAAATCCCGCAGATGCTTGAGGACATCGTGAACCGCCGCGTACAGACCTACAAGGTCATCGTTGACGTCAATGACTAAGACGGAAGCCTTACGGGATCTGAAGAAAAAAGCCGCCGCGCTGCGCAGGCTGATCGTGGAAACGGTTTACCGTGCGCAGTCGGGACACATCGGCGGCTCGCTTTCTGCGGCAGAGCTTCTGACGGCACTCTATTTTGTTGAAATGAAGCTCGACCCCGCATCCCCGCGCATGGAGGATCGGGACCGCTTTGTGCTCTCAAAGGGGCATATCACACCGGCATATTACGGTGTGCTTGCGATGAAGGGCTTTTTCCCGATCGAGGATCTGAAGGGCTTTCGCTCGTTTGAATCCTACCTGCAGGGGCATCCCGACCGAAACAAGGTTTTGGGCGTGGATATGAGCTCGGGCTCGCTCGGACAGGGCGTGTCGGCTGCGGTCGGCATGGCGATTGCGGGCAAGCTCAAGGGGGCGGATTGGCGGACCTACACGCTTCTGGGAGACGGTGAGATCCAGGAGGGGCAGGTGTGGGAGGCATTTATGTTTGCCGCACAGCACAGGCTTGACAATCTGTGCGTCATCATTGACAACAACGGTCTGCAGGCCGACGGCTCGATCGATGCGATCACCTCTCCCAATCCGATCGACGAAAAGCTGAGAGCCTTCGGGCTTGCGGTGTGCGTCGTGGACGGACACGATCTGGAGGCGATCCTGGATGCCTTTGAAGCGGCGCGCAGGACGCGGGGAAAGCCGACGGCGATCATCGCCAAAACCGTGAAGGGGAAGGGTGTTTCCTTCATGGAAAACCAAGCCTCCTGGCACGGAAAGGTCCCGAATGCCGAGCAGTTTGCGCTTGCGATGCGAGAGCTGGAGGTGGAAGCATGATGACCGAAGAAAAAAAGATCGCCACAAGAGAAAGCTACGGCAGAGTGCTGGAGAAGCTGGGTGCAGAATATCCGAGCCTGGTGGTGCTGGATGCCGATCTCGTGGGGGCGACCAAAACGGCTTATTTTCAAAAGCGTTATCCCGAGCGGCATTTTGACTGCGGCATCGCCGAGGCAAATATGATGGGGGTTGCGGCGGGTCTTGCGGCAGAGGGATTTCTTCCTGTTGTCAGCACCTTCGCAATGTTCGCCGCGGGACGCGCTTACGAGCAGGTACGCAACTCGATCGGTTATCCCGGTCTGAACGTCAAGATCGTCGCCTCACACGGCGGCGTGTCGGTCGGGGAGGACGGTGCGACGCACCAATGCAACGAGGATCTTGCCCTGATGCGCTCGATTCCCGGCATGACGGTGGTTTGCCCGTCGGACGGCGTGGAGACCGAGGCGGCGATTCGCGCGATCCTCTCGCACAAGGGTCCGGTATACGTGCGCCTGGGCAGATCCGACGTTCCGATCCTTCACGATGCGGAATCCTACCGCTTCGAGCTGGGGCGAGGGAGCATTCTGCGCGAGGGAAGAGACGTCACGCTGGTTGCGACCGGTCTGTGTGTCTATGAGGCTTTACGCGCGGCAGAGATCCTGTCGAGCCGGGGCATCGACGCTGAGGTGATCGACATTCACACCGTCAAGCCGATCGATCGGGAGACCGTCGTCGCTTCGGCAAAAAAGACGAGAAGAGTGGTCACGGTCGAGGAGCATTCCACGGTCGGGGGCTTGGGCAGTGCCGTTTGCGGCGTCTTGAGCGAAAACGCACCGACACTGACACTGAAGCTTGGTGTGCCCGACGTCTATGGCAGATCGGGCTCGGCAAGGGCTCTTCTGGAGCATTTCGGCCTGACGCGCGAGGGGATCGCCGGGCGCGTGCTCGATTGGATGAAGCATCAAGCGTGAGCGCTTGATCATACGGATTACAAAAATCGGCAGAGAAAAGGATTCTCTGCCGATTTTGTGTTTGGTTGCTCTTGCTTTTTCAGCTTTTTTATGATACAATGATAAAAAGCAGTTTTTTGCTAACGATCTCTTTGAGAGTGTGGTAAAATAAAAATCAAAAACACTCTCTGAAAGGAGCTTCTGACAAATGCTGATTACCAACAAGCTTGAATTGCAAAAATACACCGCGGAGCACCGTCTTTGGCAGGGTATTCCCGGCATCGAGGTGACCGAGAAGGGGCGCCTTTTTTCGACCTTTTATTCGGGTGGCATCAATGAGGGACCGCTGAATTTCGTTGTTGTGGAGATTTCCGATGACGACGGAAAAAGCTTTTCCGATCCCATCGCGGTCGCGTTCAAAAAAGAGGGAAGATGCTACGATCCCGTGCTCTGGATCGATCCTGCGGGAAGGCTGTGGTTCACCTGGGCATATGCCTCCGAGCAGGAGGAGAGCGGCGTGTTCGGCGCGATCTGTGAGGATCCCGATGCCGATACGCTTTCTTGGAGTGACGTGTTTTTCATCGGAAAATACGTGATGATGAACAAGCCGACGGTGCTTTCAACCGGCGAATGGCTCTTTCCGATCGCCGTTTGGGACCCGAAGATCAAAATGTTCGGTCTTCCCCCCGAGGACTACGGTCACAGGGAAGAGGAGACGGGCGCTTTTGTTTATCGGTCGGTGGATCATCAAACCGCGTTTCGCCGATTGGGCGGCGTTGTCGCTCCCAGGCGCACCTTTGACGAGCACATGGTGATCGAATTGAGGAACGGGGGACTGATGATGCTGATCCGCACCGAATACGGCATCGGCGTTTCCTATTCCTACGACGGCGGAAGCACCTGGACGCCCGCCGAGAAGACCAAGCTCGGAGGACCCAATTCACGCTTCTTCATCCGTCGCCTGCGCTCCGGAAGAATGCTGCTCATCAATCACTATCAGCACCGGGACAGAGATCATCTGACGGCGCTTTTGTCGGACGACGACGGAAAGACCTGGAGTCACTCTCTTCTGTTGGATGAGCGTGCGAACGTGTCCTATCCCGACGCCGTGGAGGCGGCAAACGGATCGATCTACGTCACGTACGACCGCGAAAGAGGCGCGGGCAGAAGAAATCTCGAGGCTTGCCGGAACGACGCGCGCGAGATCCTGTTTGCCAAGATCACGGAGGAGGATATTCTTGCAGGCGAGCTGATTTCTCCCGACAGCCGTCTGAAATGCGTCATTTCGAAGCTGGGAGACTACGTTGACGACGCGAATCCCTACCGTGAGCTCGGCAGACTGAACGAGATCGAGCTGGCGGAGGTACTTTGCAAGGAGGAAGCCGACAAGAAAGCCTGCCGTGCCGCAATCTTTGATTGCTATCCCGTTGCCTGTGAAAATATGTGCCGTTCGGAGCTGAAAAGGCTGGATGCGCTGTTCGCCGAGGTCGATCGGCGCGAGGAGGATCGTTTTCCGATCATGCTCGAGATCGTTCGCCTGGTCCGTTCGGTGTCGGTTGACGGCAAGGAACAGATGCCGCTGATCGAGCGCGTCAAGCAGATCCTTTGCGACGGCATCCGGGAAAATCTTTCGGTCTCGCAGGTCGCGGATCGGCTGGGAGTGAGCGAATCTTATCTGATGCACGCCTTCAAGAAGCAGACGGGACTCACCGTCGGAGATTACAAGGCGGTGTTGCGGATCTCCCGGGCCAAGCTGCTGCTCCTCGGCAGCGAGAAGAGCATGGCGGAGATCGCCGAGCTTTGCGGATTTGAAAGTCTGCAGTATTTTTCGAGCTGCTTCAAGGCCGCCACGGAGCTCTCGCCCTCGGCTTACAGAGAGCTTCGGACGCAAAAGGGATGAAACGGAGTTCCTTTGGAATATGATAACATGATTACAAAAACAAAAGGAGGATCGATCGTATGCTTGAAATACGGAATTTGACAAAAACCTACCGCTCCAAAACCGGAGAATCGGTGCGTGCGCTTGACGACGTGAGCATCTCCTTCCCCGAAACCGGAATGGTGTTTATTCTGGGTAAATCGGGAAGCGGAAAATCGACGCTGTTGAACATTATGGGAGGTCTGGACTCTTACGACGACGGTGAATTCATCATCAAGGGAAAATCGTCGAAGGAGTTTGCCTCGTCGGACTTTGATGCTTACCGAAACACCTTTATCGGATTTATTTTCCAGGAATATAACGTTCTGGACGATTTCACCGTGGGAGCGAACATTGCCCTGGCGCTCGAGCTGCAGGGAAAGAAGGCAACCTCGGACAGGATCAACGAGATCCTCGCACAGGTCGATCTGCTCAATTATGCCAAGCGCAAGCCCAACGAGCTCTCGGGCGGACAAAAGCAGAGAGTGGCGATCGCGAGAGCCCTGGTCAAGGATCCGCAGATCATCATGGCAGATGAGCCGACGGGTGCTTTGGATTCCAACACGGGCAAGCAGATCTTCGACACGCTCAAAAATCTTTCCAAGGAAAAGCTGGTGCTTGTCGTTTCCCATGACCGTGATTTTGCCGAGCGCTATGCCGACCGAATCGTGGAGCTGGCGGACGGAAGGATCGTTTCGGACGTCACCAAGCATGAAAAGGAAAGCGAGAGGCTGAGTGACGGCATTGACAAGATCGGAGGACAGATTCTGCGCATCAAGCGCGGCTACCGCTTGACCGACACCGATCTGAGAATGATCAATGCCTATCTGAATCAGGCGCAGGGAGACGTCATTCTTTCGGGTGATAACCGTGTGAATGAGGAGCTTCGCACGGCTGCGGGAATCAGCGAGCGGGGCACGACCGCCTTCTTTGAGGGCACCGACACCGATAAGGATTACACCCTGAAGCAATATGACAAAAAGGATTCCAAATTCATTCGCTCGCGTCTGCCGATGAAGAATGCGATCCGCATGGGAAGCAGCGGACTCAAGCACAAGAAATTCCGACTTGTGATGACGATCCTGCTCTCTCTTCTGGCATTCGCGATGTTTGGCTTTGCCGACACCATGGCGTCCTATGAAAAGGTGGACTCGGCAGTGGAATCGATCATGGATTCCAACGTGAAGAACGCGTCGGTCACGGTCAGCGTTCGCCGAACCGTATCCTATTCCGACGGAGAGGAATACGTTACCTATGACCGCGTGACCCTGAATGAAGAGGATCTCAAGCATCTGCAAGAGACCACGGGACTCCACTTCGTGCCCGTGTATAACGGTGGAGATCTGTATGGCTACGGCGGATTTTCGATCACGTCCTCGCTGCAGAGCTATTCCTCGGATAGCCAGGCCTACACCGGCATGATCCACGGACTTGTCTCGATGAGCGAGGCGGATCTTGCCACCACGGGCTTCACCGTCACGGGAAGATTGCCCGAGAAGAAGGGTGAGATCGCCATTACCGAGCTGATGTACCGTCAGTTCAATCAGTACGGCTTCCAGAACACCTCGAAGAAGGAGTCGATCGCCGCGGGTAGCGTGCTCAAGACCGAGGGCGATCCCAATTCGATCATCGGAAAGCACATCGAGCTCTCGAGCAGAAACGGAATGCTCGGAGAGAACCCCACCTACGAGATCGTGGGCGTGGTGGATACGCAATTTGATTATGACCGTTATGCCGCCTTCTTCCCCAAGGATAACACAGACGGAAGACCCGAGGAGGAGGGCAATATGCTCACCGACATGGTGCTCGCCATGGAGATCGAAAGCGAAATGAATTTCGGCTTCCACGGACTCGGATTTTTGCTGGAAGAGGACATCGACGAGATCTCCCGCACGATGGGAGTCATGAATCAGAATCTCTCCACCTATATGTACGGCTGGAACAAGGATTCCTACGTCACCCTGCGCAAGCCCGATCCGAATGCGGAGGAGGAAGAGGAGGGAGACAAGGAGAACAGTGGCTTCTCCTATGAATTCCGTGAGGTTGCCGGAAGCTCGGCACTCTCCAGCCTGAATGTCACTTGGGTTGACGGTGTTGCCAGAACCCAGCTGGCGCCCGACGAGATCGTGATCCCCGCGCACGTGATGGATATGCTGGTCCCGCAGGAATTTGATCTTGACGTTTCCGAGATCGTCAACGAGGAAGCGATCGCACTCTTCGGAGAGAGCGTGTGGAACGGCTCGGATTCGAATCTCATCTATGCGGAGCGCATCAATCAGCTCGCAAACGATCGCCAGATCGATTTTGCAGAGGTGGAGCGCCTGTTCATTTCCGTCACGGAGCGGATCTACGGAGTCGAAATTCCCGAAACCGTTTCCATGAATGAGATCAGCGGCTACGGTTGCTTTGAGGTGCTCTATCAAAGAAGTGCCGAGGATCCGATGCACACGGTCAGAAGATACGAGCTCGAAAATTTGATTCGCGGACTCTATGCCACCATCGACGTGCAGAACGGACGTCTGTGGGAGAACGAGGAGTTCCTGGAGCTGATGTTCAACAGCGAATACATGAGCAAGAACGAAAAGAACCGCTGGGATGAAATGGACGAGAACGAAAAGCGCAATTGGGCGAAAAATTATTACAGCGGAGATTATTTGTACCGTGACGACGGCGGAGCCGTCACCAATGATTTCGGTGCCTATTCCGGCAACGACCTCCGCGAAATGGCAAACGAGCTGTTCATGGAGATCAGCGGAATCACCGCGGAGACGATGGCAGAGGGTCTGAGCTTTGAGTATTTTGAGAACGATCCGATGCTGAATCACGCCACGTCCGTCAAGAAATATGACTTCAAGGTGGTGGGAATCTTCCAAAACGATCGCTATGGCAGCATGATCGTCAGCGACACCGTGCTCGCCGATTATCAGGCTTGGTATGAGACGCAGAAGCCTGAGGGAATGATGGATTACACCGAGATCATCGCGCCGCACGAAAACGGCATCTGGAGCTTCGCGCTGGCACCTCTGGCGGCAAACCGCTCCGCGATCGAGATGCTGGTCCCCATGCATTACGACGAAACGGGAGATCTGAAATTCCAGATGCAGAACCCCGTCATCGATACCTTGGATACCTTCAACGAGTTCATCGAGGTCGCATCCCTGATCTTCCTGTATGTGGGCATCGGCTTTGCCGTCTTCTCGGCTCTGCTCCTCATGAACTTCATCGCCACCTCGATTTCCTATAAGAAGAGAGAGATCGGCGTGCTTCGCGCGGTGGGCGCACGTTCCTCCGACGTCTTCAAGATATTCTTCAGCGAGGCGTTGATCATCGCACTCATCAACTTCGTGCTGTCCACGGCGGTGGTGATCGCGGGAATCGTTGTGACCAACACGTGGATGCGTAACAGCGGAATCAAGATCACGCTGCTCAACTACACACCCCGCCAGTTCTTCCTGATGCTGGCAATCAGCGTCGGTGTGGCGTTGCTCGCAAGCTTCTTGCCCGTCAACAATATCGCAAGACGTAAGCCCGTCGATGCCATCAAGGACCGTTGATGCGCTGAATTTGAATTGAAATTTTTTGGGGGGAGCTTTTGCTCCCCCCCCTTTTTTCGTGGGGTGCTTTTTGAAGGATGCGATTTGTGGGGGTGCGGTTGGAAGGACGCGTTTGTGGGGCTTCTTGAAAGAAGGCCCCCACACCCCAAAGAACTTTTCTGA
>JAZSJS010000161.1:0-35321 GCA_045534435.1 Eubacteriales bacterium | reverse complement strand
CCACTTGTGGCCAAGGAATGCCTCGGACTGCGCAATCTCATTGGTGTGGTGCGGGAATGCATTATCAATGCCGCCGCAGTGAACGTCAAGACGTTCACCCAAATGCTTCTTACTGATGCTGGAGCACTCAATGTGCCAACCGGGGTAACCAATGCCCCAAGGACTGTTCCATTTGAGCTCTTGGTCGTCAAACTTGGACTTGGTGAACCACAAAACGAAGTCCGCCTTGTTCTTCTTGTTGCCGTCGGCTTCAACACCGTCGCGCACGCCAACTGCAAGGTCATCTTCCTCAAAGTTGTTGAAAATATAGTATTGCTCAAGCTTGGAGGTATCGAAGTAAATGTTGCCGCCTGCCTCGTAGGCAAAGCCCTTTTCGAGAAGCGACTCGATCACACGGATGAACTCGTCGATGCAGGAGGTTGCCGGCTCGACGACCTCGGGACGGCGGATGTTGAGTGCCTCGCAGTCCTCGAAGAATTTGTCAGTGTAGAACTTGGCGATCTCCATGACCGTCTTTTTCTCGCGCTTTGCGCCCTTGAGCATCTTGTCCTCACCCGTGTCGGCATCCGAGGTCAGATGTCCGACGTCGGTGATGTTCATCACGCGCGTGACCTCATAGCCTGCGTAACGCAGATAGCGGTCGAGAATATCCTCCATGATATAGGTGCGCAGATTTCCGATGTGCGCAAAATGGTAGACCGTCGGTCCGCAGGTGTACATGCTGACCTTGCCCGGCTCATGGGGAACGAATTCATCCTTGGTTTTGGTTGCAGAATTATATAAATACATGGTTGATACCGAGAGGGGGCTTTGGAATACGCAGCCGCGCCTCTTCCTTTCCAATTCGATTCAATAAAAATAAAACAGATCCGTCGCGCGTTATTTCTTCTTTTTTTGCGCCGGCTTTTTCTTGGCGACCGAAAAGCCGAATTTCCCGATCCGCTTGCCGAGCTCGAAATATTCTCCGTGCGAATATGCCACCAAGCCCGCGCGCGAGAGATGCAGCTTTCCGTTCTCATCCACCAGATCCTCGTTCACGTCGACCGCGACGATGTCGGCAAGAAACATATCGTGAGAGCCCAGCGGGATCACGTCGGTCACGCGGCACTCCAATGCCAGCGGGCTTGCCGCGAGGATGGGACAGTCGATCTCGCTTGCCCGCTCCTTTTCGAGTCGACATCGCGCGAACTTATCCTCCTTCGCGCCCGATCGCACGCCGCACCAATCAGCGGCACGCGTCAGCTCCTTGGTGGTCAGATTGATGGCAAACACGCCGCTTTTTTTGATGATGTCGTAGGAATAGCGAGAGGGTCTCACCGAGATATAGGTCTTGGGCGGATCGGAATTGACGATGCCGGTCCATGCGACCGTCAGCAGATTCTCGCGCTCCCCGTCCGAGCAGGTCACGAGTGCCGGCGGAACGGGAGAGAGCAGAGTTCCTCCGCGCCATTTGATTTTTGCCATAGTCCTCCGACTCCTTTCCAAGATACATCTTTTACTATTATAGCACACCGCTCTTTTTTTGTCAAGAGTCGACCGCACAGGAAATCCCCCAAAACCGCGTTTTTTGAAGGCGATCGCGCAACTATTTCTTGACAGAAAAGGAGAAATGTTGTATACTGTAAGAAAGATCGAAACGGAGGAATCTTATGAACCCTATTTTCAAGCAACGTCTGCGGGCTGCTTTCGTATTTGACCGCACCGTCTGCCGTGTGATCGCGGCATGGTGTGCGTTCATCGCGATGCTTCTGCTCCTGCATTACAATTTTTCGGACCCGGCATACGCCCAGGATCTTCCCCTCTGGCAGCTCCTGCTCGGTGTCGGCGGCTTTTTCGTGCTGTTCTCGGCATTCTCGCTCCTCCTCACCGATCTTCACACCGACTCCTGGTGCCTAATCTTTTTCGCGACGCTTTGCATCCTTCGCTGGCTTCTCGAGTTTGACGGAGAAAAAACGGCCTCCTTCCTGTTCGTGCTGGCGGTAACCGTCGTCTATTCCCTCTTTCTCGTCTACTTTTTGCGCGTCAACGAATCACTCCTTCGCGCATGGAATCCCGACAAACGCACTCTCATCACGATCTCGGCTCTGATTGCGGTCGTCACCTGTACGGTGATCGCGGTCATCACCTGTCTGCGTTATCTGACCTTCTCCTCCCCCAACTTCGATTTCGGTCTATTCTGCAATATGTTCCACAACATGAAGGAAACGGGACTCCCCCTGATCACCAGCGAGCGTGACAGACTGCTCTCGCACTTCGCCGTTCACGTCTCCCCGATCTACTATCTCCTGCTTCCCTTCTATTTCCTCTTTCCCTCTCCCCTGACCCTGCAGATCGGACAGGCCGTCGTGCTTGCCGCAGGCGTGATCCCCGTGGTGCTTCTGGCACGTCAACACAAGCTCTCGGGCAGAACCACGCTCCTCGTCGCCGCGCTCTATGCCTTTTATCCCGCGATCAGCGGCGGCACCTTCTATGATCTTCATGAAAACTGCTTTCTGCCGATCTGTCTTCTTCTGACCTTTTTGTTCTATGAGAAGAAAAAATATATCCCCATGTATCTCTCGGCGCTCGCCGTGCTTGCCGTCAAGGAGGACGCGGCGATCTATCTGCTCGTATTCGGAGTCTATCTTCTGCTCTCCGAGCGCGATTGGCGCCACGGCTCCGCGCTTTCCGTCCTGGCGGTGGGATATTTCGCTCTGTGCGCCCACCTGCTCGACCGTCACGGTCTCGGCATGATGGTCAACCGCTTTGACAATCTGATCTACAACCCCGACGACGGTCTGATCGGCGCGATCAAAACCGCGCTCGTCAATCCCGGATATCTCCTGACGCAGCTCTTCTCGAACGGAAAGGGCGGCTGGCAAAAGATCGTCTACGTCTGTCAGATGCTGCTTCCCCTCGGACTGCTGCCCTTCTGCACCAAAAAGCCCTCGCGCTGGCTGCTCGTCACACCGATCCTGATCAATCTGCTGACGCTCTATCAATATCAATACGACATCGGCTTCCAATATCATTTCGGTATCACGGCGTTCCTCATCTACGCCACCGTCAAAAATCTTCCCGAGCTTGAGCTGCCGACGCGCAGAAACCTTCTTGCCGTTGCAACGGCGGCATGTCTGTGCATCTACGTCTTCACCGTCATCCCCAAGCTCAGCACCTATACCTCCCGTTGGCAAGACGGCAAAGAGACCTACCGGCAAATGGACGCCTTCCTTGACGAAGCCATCCCCGCGGATGCCTCGGTCTCGGTGTCCACCTTCCTCCTGGCACACGTCGCTGACCGCGAGGTGGTCTATGAGGTCGGCGATCACGAAAACAAGACCGACGTCGATTACGTCGTCCTCGATATGCGCTCCCAATCCTACGTCGACACCGCGGAAGTCTATCTTGAGCAAAATTACACCGTCTCCGCCGAGCTCGACGGAAAAATTCTGGTGTTGAAAAAAAGTCAATAAAAAAACAGAGGAGCGCTTTTCTCAAAAAGCGCTCCTCTGTTGGCACACCTGCGATAAAGCAGGTTGAAAAATCAAAAAACACGTTATAGCTTATTACGGATTATAGCGTGTTTTTTGTATAACAATAATGATAACTCAACCGATTCAACCATAAGTTGATTTTATTCTAATATCGCGTTGTTGAAATATTCCCTTTCTTGTGCTATACTTGAATCAGTGAAGCGCGTCACAATAAAAAATGGAGGTTTCTTATGACCAATATCAATATAGGCAACAAAATACGGGAACTCAGAAAAAAGAAAGGGATTACACAAGAAGCGCTTGCTTCCGTGCTTTCTGTTTCACCGCAAGCAATAAGCAAATGGGAAAGTAGTATGACATATCCCGATACGGAAATGATACCTGTAATAGCCGGATATTTTGAAGTGTCTTTGGATATTCTGTTTGATTACGACGTCAAAGAAATGAAAGCAAAAATTCAAAAAATCACGGATGAAGCGAGAAAATATTTCTTTGACGATACACTAAGATATATTGAAACGATAAAAAACGCCTTGAAAGAATACCCCGACAACGAATTTCTGCTTTGCTGTCTGTTAGATGCCTATGAATATGCTTTGCGTGATCAGGAAGACACCTCACATCTTGATGAATTGATCGAGCTTTCTCAAAAAATCATTACCGAGAGTACGGATTTTCTTCGAGTATGCAACGCAAAAGACTGCCAATCGGCAGCCTATCTCAAAAAAGGAGAGTATAAAAAAGCCAAGGATGTGTTGGAAACACTTCCTTGCGACTTTAATATTCGCTATGATACGATGTCATTTCGTCTTTCGGGAAAAGATAAGCTAAATGCCGCTGTATTCTCCAGAAACCATCATTTGGAAGGATTGTATAGCTCGTGTATGAAGGAAGGTGATGCATGGTTTCATATGAAGGAACACAACGTCACTTTCCGTGACTATACCCCTGATGATTTTATTCCCGAGGCACTGAAGTGCTACAAAAAAGGGCTTCGTGTATTGACAAGCTTTCTTTTGAATGATATCTATGACGATCCCGCTGATCAATATATTTGGGCGGGAATGCAAACATTCCATTGGAGCTTCCTTCAACGAATAGCAGCTTGTCATAAAAAGCTCGGTAATATAGAGGAATGTGAAAAATATATTGCAGACGCTTATCGTCTCATATCGGTTGTATGGAAAGATTTTGAGGAAAATAAGGAGCAGTATATGAAATACTTTCATAAGTATTTGAGCGAATACGGCCTTGCAGAATACATTAAGTAATAATTGCCCTGCCTTTCTCGGGTCTCTTTGGGTTTTTGAGGGGGAGCTTCTTTTGAAAAGCTCCCCCTCAAAACACAATATTCAATTAATCCTCATACGGAATCGTCGTGAGCAGAGTCTCCTCACCCAGAGGGAAGGTCAACTCGAAATAGGGCTCGAACATGCCGTCGGTCACTGCAAATTCGGCAGCGCCGTTCACGACGGCAAGATCCTGCCACTGCCATTTTTGCTGCATGATCATCTGATTCTTTTCGTTGCGCGCGTAGGACATCGGCTCGGCCAGATAGTACAGACGCATCGAAACGATCTCTGCCGCGGGATCGTTGCAAACCACCCTGCCCTTTTCTTGCACGAGCGTCGGGAGCATCGGGCCCCCCTTGCAAACGGCATCGGCAAATGCCAGCGCCTCATGACGCACCCATGCGCGCTTGTGCGAGTGGTGCATATCGTAAACGGCACTCATACGCGTCAAGGGATTGTTCGGACGGCTGTGCAGATAGGAATGGTTATTGCTGTTGAGCGAGAACGCCATGTCAGCCGTCTCACACTGCCAAAGGATCGGCATTTTGGCATTGTCAAGGCGATGCTCCGCCAGCCAAAGCTCGGGGTTCTTGCCCTCCTTGAAAAAGACTGCGGGCTCGGGTCCGATCGCCTCGGCAAGATATGCCGAGCCGTAGATCGGAACAGCAAACGCAAAGCGGTTGTCATAGCCGATCGTGAGTGTGGTGATGATGCCGCCCCACGAAACACCGACAATGCCGATGCGGCTCTCATCCACACGCGGATCCTCCCGCAGGACGTTATGCGCAAGGATGGTCTGTGCGACCGCGTGATACATCCACTGCTCCTCAAGAGGAGAATCGGAATGCTTCATCCCGTCGTTTCCCGGAGCGTCCGTGTATCCCTCCTCCGAGAAGCCGTCGCAAAGGCCGTGATGCCAGAGCTGCTTGATCGTGTCGGACTCGGTGTATCCCGCGTTTTCGGCGATGGGAAAATCTCCCGTATTGGACATCGCGATAGCAACGTAGCCTCGCTCGTTCCACTGCTTCACCCACGGCAGAAACGCGACTCCGCCGCCTCCGTGAACCAAGACCACGGCGGGAAGCTTTTCATTCGCCTTCGCGTTTTTGGGATAGCCGCGATAGGCAAACACCTTGGTTTTCTTTCCTTTCAGGGCGGCTCCCTCGTAAATCAGTCCCTCAATCCCTTCAAATTCGCCCGTCGCGTTCTGCTCGGGGCAGAGGCGAACCTGCGGCGCGCGCGTCAGAAAGGGAGCAAAAATCGAATCCATACTTGACCGTCTCCTTTGTTGAAAAAGTCTGATACCAATATTATACAAAACAGAGAGCCGAAAGTCAAGTTTTTTGCGATATTTTTTGAGTTTTCAGGGCTTTGGCTTGCCCTTGAAAAAGAGGCAGGCAAGATAACCGAACACCAATGCGGCGGCGATCCCGCCCGCCGCGGCGCGCAATCCGCCCGTCAAAGCCCCCAAAAGCCCCTGCTCGTCAACCGCCTGCTTGACGCCCTTGGCGATCAGATAGCCAAACCCCGTCAGCGGTGTCGTCGCGCCCGCGCCGCCAAACTCCGCCAGCGGCTCGTAGAGCCCGAGGCCGCCCAGGATCACGCCCGCCACAACGTAAACAACCAGAATCCTCGCGGGTGTCAGCTTGGTCTTGTCAATCAGGATCTGTGCGATCACGCAAAGCGCGCCGCCAACCAAAAACGCGCGAATATACGGAAGTATGCTCTCCATTTTTCTCTCTCCTTACGTGTTTTCTTTTTTGCGGGAGCTTCTTTTGGGAAGCTCCCGCAAAGCGAGTCTCCCCGCAAAAATCCCCTCACTCCCCGCAGATCTCCAACAAATGGGCAACGGCGGGAATGCTTTGTCCTTGCTTGATGCTGTCCGGGCTCATCATGGCACCGGTGGAAAGGAAGAGAAGGCGGGAAAGCTCACCGTCAAGAAGCTTGGGGAGCAGATAGGACGCCAGCACGACCGCCGAGCAGCCGCATCCCGAGCCACCGGAATGCACGTCCTGCTCAATGCGGCGATAGATCAGACGTCCGCAGTCGGTATAATTTTTCCCCATGCGATAGCCGTCACCGCGAAGCAGATCGCAAAGAATATCGCCGCCCTCAAATCCCAGATCTCCGGTCACGATCAGATCGTAGTCGTCGGGAGAGGTGTCGGTCGCACGAAAATAGCGCACCAGCGTATCCTCTGCGGCAGGCGCCATCGCCGCTCCCATATTATTGGCATCGTTGATCCCGCGCTCACGCACGATCCCCGGCATGGCGCGGCGAATGACGGCTTGCTTTTTTCCTTGCTCGGGAGCACCCAAAACAAAGGCTCCCGCCCCCGTCACCGTCCACTGTGCGGTCGGAGGCCGCTGACCGCCGTATTCGATCGGCGTCCGATATTGACGCTCGGCGGCGCAATAGTGCGAGGAGGTCACGACGGCGGCGCGATCAAAGGCACCGCAGGAGACAAATGTCGCGGCGAGCAATAGCCCCTCGGCACAGGTCGAGCAGGCACCGTACAGGCCGAAATAAGGCACGTTGAAGTCCAAAAGGCCGTATGCCGACCCCACGCATTGATTGAGCAGATCTCCCGCGAAAAGACCGCCGAGATCGCCTTCGTGCAGCGCGGCCTTGGAAAGCGCCGTGTTGAATGCCATGCGTTGCATTTCACTCTCGGCAGCCTCCCAGGTGTTCATCCCAAAGCGATCACTCGCATCACGCAGATCAAACAGATCTCCCAGCGGCCCCTCGCTCTCTTTTTTTCCCACCGCACTCGCCGCCGCGCAAACCGCCGCCGCAAGGTCGATCCATTCCTTTGCCATGACAAGCTCCTTTCGGAAGGTTTTTCTTTTAGTATGACAGAATCGGCAAAAATCATGCGTAAACGGCTTTCAAAAAGGCGATTTTTTCAAATCAAAAAAGGGGAAAAATTTTTTTCGAGAAAAACCGAAAAAATGCATTGACAAGCGTTTTTTTATATGATATACTATTCTTGGAGTATTAGCGGAGCAGATGCTCCCGATTCTATAAATTGAAGGAATTTGAAAGCAAAAATCGCAAAAAACGGAAGGAAAGGAAACGAACATCAGACATGAAAAAAAGAATTCTTGCCCTGCTTCTCGCAGGTATTTTGACCGCATCTCTCGCATCTTGCGTTACATCTAGGGATCGCCCCGAGGGCGAATCCACCGGAGGCACCGAGGAGTTCCAGACGCGCGTGGACGAGCCGGCACCGGTAACCCCTGTGACCTGGGTCGACGTGGATGAAACCGTCTACGTTGTCTCCTCCGCCATGACGCTGGTCAGCGTGGAAAACGCCTCGACCACCGTGGTCGTCAAGCAGCTGGACAAACTCAAGAGAGTCAAGGTCGGCTCCAACAAGAAGGACATCGTCCTCAAGGACAACGTGCAATATTATGCCGATCACGCAAACCTCACCACCGACGACCTGATGGGTGAGAGCATGGTCGCTTGCGCCGACACCGTGATGTATGCCAACAGCTCGGCAAACATCCGCAAATACGCAACCTCCTCCTACGCATTCTCGACCGTCATCAAGACGCTTCAGCTCAATGAAACCGTGACCGTCGTCGCCAAGGGTGACAAGTGGTATCGCATCAGATACACCGACGGCAATCTCTATTACGTCTTCGCTTCCCTGCTTTCCGGTGAAGCCGTGACCGACCCCAATGACCTGACCAAATATCCCGAATTCCCCGAGCTGCCCGAGGCGGATCGCTACACCATGTACGTTTCCACCCATCAGCTGGCATTCCGCAAGGCTCCCTCCACGCGTGCAGACGAGGTGGAAGGTGTCACACTGAAGAAGGAGGACTCCGTGATCGTGATCGCAACCGCAATGGTTGACGGCACGGAATGGAGCAAGGTTCTGGTTCCGAAGGAAGCCGGTGAGGGCACCGGTGCCGGCTATCACGTCGGCTTTGTGGCTTCCAACTGCCTGAGCGAAACCAAGGGCGGCGGATCCGCAATGACGCTGGATGAGATGCTCGCGCTCTACGACACCTTCGAGGCTCTCGAGGCTCCCACGACCATGTACGTCAAGAAGGGCACCGACGCAGGTCAGCCCGTCATCAACCTCAACGTTCGCTCCACTCCCGCGTTCCCCGATAAGGGTGCGAACATCGTGGGCTCTCTGTCCACCAAGGATTCCGTGACGGTCGTTGCCATCGGTGACGCCGCAGAGGTCGTTTGGGCAATGCTTGATTACGGCGAGGGTGAATACTACTTCGTCAGCTACAGCTACCTGACCACCGATCCCGAGGGTGACGAGATCCCGCTGACGCTGGATCAGCTCATCGCGCTCTACCCCGCATTCCAGAAGTGCACCGAAAAGACCGTGTACGCAACCAAGCAGGTCAACTGCAACACCAAGCCCGAGAACCAGACCAACGTTACCAAGAAGCTGGAGATCGGCGAGGCTGTCACCGTGGTTGCCGAGGGCTCTGTCGACTATTGGACCTGGTACATCTTCAAGACCTCCGACGGCAAGCTCTTCTTCGCGGCTCACGACGTCTTCACCACCGTCAATCCCGTTGGCTAATCTGTAAACAAATAACAATCAGGGTGGGAAAACCTTTTTCGAACGGTTTTCCCACCCTTGTTTTTTTGATTCATTTCAAAGCGCTGCGCAGCCCCTTGGGATAATAATTCTTCAGCCTGCCGCCGACCGCCTTTCCGCCACCGAGCGTGACGGTAGCCTCGCCCACACGAAGCAGAACGGAGGCATAGCCCGAAAGAGCGGGATCGACGTCGATCTCCTCACCGGCAAGATAGCGCAAAACCGCCTCCTCGTCGGGAGAAAAGACCGCCTGCGCAGACAGATCGGAGCCGTAAGCCGTGAAGAAATGATGGTGCGGAACCACGCGCCCCTTGCGAAGCTCTCCAAGCGTGACGCCCAGGGAAACCACCCCAAAGGGCGGAATCGGAAACGAGATCCGTTCCCGCAACGGAAAATGGATGGCATTTCCGCCGCACAAAAGCAGTCCCTCGGTTGTCTTTTTCGCACATTCTCCGAGCAAGGCCTCGACCGCCGCGCGGTCGGCTTTCCCGAGTGAAGTTGCCGCGTCCTTGACCGTGACGCTCCTGCCGGGCACGTCTCCTTCGCGCTGCAAAAGCGCCACAAACTGTCCCTCACCGGGAGAAACGTGCGGATAAAACCGACGGCAGAGAGACGCGTCAAAGTGCGCCCTTCCCGCAAGCGCCACACCGGGTGCAGTACAGGCAACGACGGCCTCACTGCAAGCACAAAGGTGAAAATCGGGATGCCGATCGAGAAATGCCGCAACGGTCTCCTCGTTCTCTTCGACAGAATACGTACAGGTGGAATAGAGCAGATAGCCGCCCGATGCCACGCAAGCCTCGGCATTGTCCAGAATCTCCTTCTGACGCGCGGCACACATCACGACGTTCTCGGGACTCCATTCGGAGATCGCCAGCTCGTTCTTGCGATACATTCCCTCACCCGAGCAGGGTGCGTCAACGACAACCAGATCAAAATAGGCAGGATACCACGCGGCAAGATATTTGCTGTCCAGATTGGTCACGCAGACGTTGGACAGACCCATCCGCTCGACGTTGCCGGCAAGAATACGGCTGCGCGAGGCGTTGTATTCATTGGCAAGCACAAGACCGCCTGCCTCCGCGCACAGGGCCGCAAGCTGCGTGGCCTTCCCTCCCGGAGCGGCACAAAGATCCAGAACCCGCAGCCCCGAGCGCTCCCAAAGCTGTGAGGGCAGTGCCGCGACCGTCGCCATCGCGCCGGGATCTTGCAGATAGTAGGCTCCCGCATGATGATAAGGATGCTTGCCCGCTTGCGACTCCTCGGAGACAATGAATCCGTCGGAGGTATAGGAAAGAGGCGTCAAGGGAAAGGGCGCGTTTTCCAAAAAGTGCGCCGCGTCGAGCTTGCCGCGGTTGACGCGCAAGCCCTTGACCGCCCTCTCGCCGCAGAGTGCGTCGTAAAACGCACCGTACTCCGCGCCAAGCAATTCCTTCATTCGGTTTTCAAATGCGATCGGCAGCTGCATAAATATCCTCTCTTTTCGTCAAACAGTTTCGCGTATCTCACGCGTGAATATGCTCCACCTCAAAGTCGCGATCCCGCAAGTAGATCAGCGTTCCGCCAAGCCGCTCGGGATCGTGAAAATCGTAGCACCCTGTTTTCATCCCAAACACCCAGCGGATCCCTTCATAGGCAATACAGGTGTTGATCAAATGGTGATGCCCCACAAAAACCGCTTCTATGCGGCACGCCTTCAAAAATGGCAAAAAGCTATCATCGGTATCAATGGGCGCAAGCGCTTGGCCTTTCGCACCAAAATCTCCGTCCTTGGCTTTCACGTCCACGTCAATGGCATAAAGCTCCGACGTGTCGGTGTATCCCTTGGCACGCTCGGCTTGTCCAAATTCTTTTGTTGGGAAATGAAATGCCATAAATGCAGGGATCTCATTCCCCTGCGCTTGCGTGATCCTTTTCGTATGCTCCGCGATCCGCTCAATCTGATCGGGATAGATCCCCTTTTCGCGAATGACGTCGGGATCGGTGCTGTGCTTGCAGCCGTTGGAATCGGTCATGTGCAGCACGCGCACAAGCCTGTCACCGACGGCGATCCCGATCGAATAATTTCCGTTCCCCGAAACGCTTCCGCGCCGAAACAGACAGTATTCACTCGCTTCCAGCAAGCGGCATTGCCAGGCAACGCCACAGAGAGACTCATTGTCGTGATTCCCAAAAACGGGAGCCCAGGGAACGGCAAAGGAATCCATCAGATCGCAAAACCACTCCAGCGAGGTTCCCTTGTCGTCAAAGGAGCCGTAGACCAAATCTCCCGTGATCAGAATCAAATCGGGCTTGACCCGCTCAACGAGCGCGCGCATCTGATCTCCGCATTGCAGATCAAACTTCTCGGGAAGCCATTCCTCGATCTCCCGGGCGCTCAGACGGTCGGGCGTTCTTCTTTGCTCGGAATCAATGAATTGCATATCGGTCAGCTGCAGCAAGCGGATCTCGCGCGCCTCTTCGAATTGTAAAACAACGTCACAGCCGTCAAAGCAACCGCAACAGTCTCGTATCAGATTCATTTCACAGATTCCTTTCTTCCGGATTCGGAGAAATCTCCAAGACAAGTCGAGGAGCAACGCGGTATTGGGACAGTCCGCGATGATTATGGGACGCGGGCTGTTTGGATGAATTGACGGCAAGCCGTCATGAATTGAAACTTCGTTTCATGATTTCTCGCGCTTCGCGCTCCATGAATTGAATTGCAACCTCCTATGCGCCGCAGCGCAATTCATGGCGAAGCCAATTCATGAGCGTTTATGCTCAATTCATGCAACCGCCAGGTTGCAATTCATTGCATGCTCATTGTATGAGCATGCAATCCGCGATGATTATGGGACGCGGGATCTGCTGATTAGTAGAAATCGTTCAAGACAAGGCGCACCGGAGCCGCCCTCCCGAAGGCGTAGTTCCCTACGTCGAGGGAGTAGGCGAGGAGCAACGCAGTATTGGGCGATTTATACAATCAGCATACAGTCGCCAAAGCTGAAAAACCGATACCCTCCATCCGCCACCGCCGTCCGATAGGCCTCCATCACCTTTTCACGGTCGTAAAATGCCGAGACCAGCATCAGAAGCGTGCTTTCCGGCAAATGGAAATTGGTGATCAAAGCATCCACCGCCTTGAAGCGATAGCCCGGATAAATGAAGATCCCCGTGTCTCCCTCCATCGCGGGGATATAGCCGTCCTCCCGTGCCACCGATTCGATCGTGCGACAGGAGGTCGTTCCCACACAAATGATCCGTCCGCCCGCAGCCTTGCGCTCGTTGATGATGCGAGCGCTTTCGGACGAGACCGAGAAAAATTCCTTGTGCATGACGTGGTCTGTGATGGCGTCTGCCTTTACGGGACGGAAGGTTCCGAGCCCCACGTGCAGCATCACGGGAGCGATCGCCACACCCTTCTCACGAATCTTTTCCAGCAGCTCGGGAGTGAAATGCAAGCCCGCCGTGGGCGCTGCCGCCGACCCCTCCTCGCGCGCGTAAACCGTCTGATAGCGATCGTTGTCGCGGAGCTGCTCGGTGATATAGGGCGGCAAGGGCATCAGTCCGATGCGATGCAAGACCTCGTAAATATTGCCGTATCTCTCTCTGTCATAGGCAAAGCGGATCAGGCGGTTTCCCTCTTCGACGAGTGAATCGACCTCTCCCAGAAGCATTCCGTCACCAAAGCAAAGACGCATTCCAACACGCGCGCGCTTGCCCGGCTTGACCAGACATTCCCACGTGTCCAGCTCATGCTGACGAAGCAGCAACAGCTCGATCGCCGCCTCAGGACGGCCTTCCACGTGACCGTAGAGTCGCGCGGGAATCACCTTGGAATCGTTGACGACCAGAACGTCCTCGGGACGCAGATATTCCAATATATCAAAAAAGCGGCGGTGCGTGATGCTTCCGTCGGCACGGTTCAAGACCATCATCCGCGAATGATCCCGCTTCTCCATCGGATGCTGCGCGATCATCTCCTCGGGCAGATCATAGTAAAAATCTGCCGTCCGAAGCTCGGTTTTCGGCTTTTCATTGATAATGATGTTGCTCATTTCTTCCCGTCCTTTGCTCTGTCGTTTCTTTTTCACACGGCATATACTGAAAACGGGAAAGCTTCCGCTTTTTCTTCCCGTTCCTGCCGCGGTCGTGTCATACCATTATATCATACCATAAATCAACACCAAATACAATGTTTTTTTATGAACAATCGAAATTATTTCCAAAACAAGACGCTCACAAAAAAGGAGGGATTCTTGCATGAGTCTTCACAAGCAAACGATCTTCTCGGGTGTGGCAACCGCACTCATCACCCCCTTCTCGGACGGTGAGATCGACTATGACGCGCTCGGGCATCTGATCGATCTTCAGCTTGATAGCGGGATAGACGCCTTACTCGTTGCCGGCACCACCGGAGAAAGCGCCACACTGACCTCGGAGGAGCTCGGAGAGCTGGTTGCCTTCTCCAAGGAACGGATCGGCGGACGCGTTCCTCTGCTCGCGGGCTGCGGCTCCAACTCGACCGCCCATGCCGTCACCTTGGCAAAACGCGCCGCCGAACAGGGTGCCGATGCTCTGCTCGCCGTCACACCCTACTACAACAAAGCCTCTGACCTCGGTCTTCTCCGACATTACCGCACGCTCGCGGATGCCACCGACTGTCCGCTCATTCTTTATAATATCCCCTCTCGCACGGGCTATCACCTCTCCATGCCGCTCTATCGCGAGCTTGCCAAGCATGAGAACATCGTGGGCGTCAAGGAGGCCTCGGGAGATCTTTCGCTTCTGGAGGCACTCTGCGACGAGTGCGGCGATCGCCTCGACGTCTACACCGGCAACGACAACCAGCTCGTCGCCGCCATGAAGCTCGGCGCACAGGGCGTCATCTCGGTCGTCTCCAATCTGCTCCCGCGCGAGCTCATTGAGATCTACCGTCTCTGCGTTGCACCCGAATACCGCATGGCGGGACAGCGGATGCGCGCGATCCTGCCCAAAATACAGGCGCTCTTTTGCGAGGTCAATCCCATTCCCGTCAAATACGTCGCCGCTCTCAAGGGGCTTTGCAACGTCGAATACCGCCTTCCTCTCTGCCGACCCGCTCCCGAGTCCGTGAAGCTTTTGAAGGAGCTGTTTGACCGATAACAGAAAACCAAAAAGGGGCTGCCTCGTCTCAACGCATGGTCTGCGTCAAGCAAGACAGCCCCACCCTTCCGTCTCTCGGTCACTCACGCAAAAGACAGACGAAAGGGGGCGAAAAAGGAATCGTTGTCAGGGACAAGCCCTCCTTTTTCCAAGCTCTCTCTTACAGGAGAGAATAACGGTCCGAGATGGCTTCGGCTTTTGCGGGCAGCCCTGCCTCCACCGACGCGATCGCGTCGGTGTAAAGCTCGAAGAACCGATCGCTCAGCTCCTCGTTCTCGTCCACGCTCAGCATCGCCGCGAGATAATAGGTCGCGGGAGCAATAAAGGCATCGGCAAGAGGAAATTCCTCCTCCGGAAGCATACAGGCGGCAGAAAAGCTCGGCTTTTGGTTCATCGCGTGCGCCGATCGGTATCTGTCGTCAAGCGCAGAGCAATGTCCGCAAAAGGTCGGCAGAATGAAGGTCGCCCGCTCCTTGTAGTCGTCGGTATCGATCAGATCGGGATCCTCGCAAACCAAACGGAGCGCCGCATCGGTGATTTCACGCAGCTTCATAGTCTCAGAATCAGATATCATCCGGGACACCGGGGAAGATAAACTGCATGTGTACCATCTCCTGCGGGAAGATCGTCTTTGCGCCGTAAAGATGCAATCCCTTCACCGCATCGGCAAAGCGATGCTCGGGACGGTAGGCCTCGACTTCGGAAAGCTGCTCCGCAAAAGCGATGGCGCGTCTGGAGCGCGCAAGGCAGTTGTGATAGGTTCCCGTGGTATTCTCCAAAATGTTGACGTTGTTCGAAACGAAAACCTCACTGCCCAGGAGCGTACCGATGCAACCGTGCTTCAGGCTGTCGTTGTTGTCGGTGGAAAGCTGGACCTTGGATTTCAAGAGAAGCTCGCTGACCTCGGGAGTGATCTCATAAACGATGTCTGCAGGATCGGAAATGCCGCTCTTCAACAGATGCGTGCGCGTTTTATAGAAGCTCTCCATCACGGTCTCAGCGGTGGGAAGGTTGAGCTCGATGCGGGTATGTGCCTGGTTGAACAGCGAGAAAACGTGTTTGTCCGCGGCCTCGGCAAGCGAGTCTGCAGCGCTCCTCATCGCCACCTCAAGCAGATGAGAGGCTGCCTGCGCACGGTCAATGTCGTCGATTTGGAAGTTGAAGTACTTCGCCTGATCGATCTTCAGCTCACGCATGATGTCGGTCAACAGCTGAGGATTGTCCAGATTGAGGTTTTTCGTGTAGTTCATAATCATGACCGGGAAAATCTGACAAATTTTCACCGTGTTGCCCTTTTCCTTGATCTCACCCTCGAAATCGCGGTTACAGTGTGCAACGCCGATATATTTTTTGTCGAGCTCGCGGAGCAGTGTTTCGCTCCAGATGGTAGGAATAAAATGCGAAATTGCCATAGGTTAAAAATTCCTTTCTTTGTTTCTTTCTTGATTTTGATATCGGCATTCATCAAGACCATTTTTTCATGGATCTGATGATTGCCTCATAGTTGGAGCGCACCTCGCTTTGCGACATTTGGCGCACCTCCGTGGGGGAAAAGAAATCCTCGGGTTCCCCTGTAACGGCTCCTGCGGAGCGTTGCTTGTTTTCGAGATTGCTTTCTGCGGCGATTTGCTCTCTCACCGCGCGACGGCGCTCGGTGAGCGCATAGGCAGCCGCCAGAGGAATGCCTCGATGCACGTCCTTCCAGACGTCCTCCGGGATTGCCGTGAGCGCAGTTCCGGGAAAGAGCGTGGAAAACTCTTCGCACTCGGCGCCCAGACGCGCAAAAAAAGCATCGCGCGCTCCCAAGGACTGCTTCAGCTCTCTCAGCTCGGCTCGCAGCTGCTCCAATCCGCCCTCTGCAATCTCTTCAGAAGCGGGATCGAGACCAGGATCAGAATCCGGATCGGAAGACGCAGAAAGCTCCACAGCCGCTTCGCCGCCGCAATCACTCTCTCCCTCATCTGTGCAGCACTCTGTCTCCGTCGAAGCCAACGCTCGTTCCTCCTCCGCCGTCTCGAGCGGCATCGGATCGCTCCCGATTGGATCTGTCGGATACGCGTCGTTTGCCAATATTGAATTTCCATTCATTTTTGATTCTCCTTTTGTTGAATTTTTTCAAGCAGTGCCGAACGGTCTCCCACCGCTCCCTCGGGGAGCAGCTCGACATACTGAGCCGCGCTCAGATGTCCGCTCGCCAGAAGCTTGTCCAACAGCGTGACCGTCGCAGACGGTGTGTAGGTGTCCGTCTGATTGACCTCGGCAGTGGCACGCAAAAGCTCGTCTCTGAGCAAGCGATAGTCGGGAGAGACCGCCGTAATATGCTCTCCGTCGGCAACGGGAAGCTTGCGTCCGTTTGGGGAATAGGCACAGAGCATATCTGCCCAGATCGAGGCGAGCTCGCCAATACAACGGCAAAATTCGCTCCTGACCTGTCGAAGGGCAAGCTGAGATGCTTGCTGCAGGGCAAGAATGGCGCTTGTGTTGTTGGCCTCCTCGTCTCCCAGGGCCGATTCGGTCGCACCCATCATACTCTTGGTGGTTTCAATGACGTTGGTCAGAAGCCCGAGATAGCCCTCCTGCATCCTTCCCACGCCGACAACCGACACCGCATCGGCAACGTTTCCGCCGCCGACCGCCGCGATCGCCTCTCCCACCTCGTTCGACCATTCGGGGATGCGCGATTTGTCGTATACGACCTTGGAAAAAGCCGTGTCGTACATATGCTTCATCACCATGGAATAGGCGGTGTTGATATACCTTTGATTCGCGATCATATCGCTGACCGGTGCGTTTCCGTGATAGCTCCCCTTCACGGGATACCAATGGAAATAGGCAACGGGATAATAGCGCAGGCCGGTATTCACACGACGCAAAACGCGGTTGCGCGTGGATTTTTCAAACACGACCTCCCCGTTTTTGCGGAAAAAGCGAATGAGATAGGTTGCCTTTTGCGTACCCTCCTGCTCATAAGCCGAAAGGTCACCCGCCCCGGTTCCGTCGCTCTCCTCGCCGACGATCGCCTTCGCATCCTGCTCACTCATCCCGTTTTCGATCGCCTCACGCCGCAACGATTCCACCGTGGCTCTGCCGGAAAGAAGAATATAATCCTGTCCCTGCAGATCGCTGCTGTTGACGTCGGCAACGAAAAGATTGGTGCTGTCGATCAGATCGGTGCGCACCTCCCCCAAAAAGGGCTGACCCTCATTCACGGCAGCATCCCACCAGCAATAAAAGACTGCGTCTCCGGAAATCGCGGCATCCAGCAGCGCGCGGTAGGAAAGCGCGCGCAGATTGCCCCTCTTCCAGCGGTAGGCTGCGTTTCGTTCGAGGATCTCCAACCCCTCGATCACCTGCTTGCGGATCGTCTCGTTTTCCAGATAGGGGAGCTTATCGTCACAGTATCGGATCGTCAGATCTCCCGGCAGAACGCTGCAAACGAGATAGTCGGTGATCCGTCGGACAAGATTGAACACCGGGCGCGGCAGATTATCACGGCTTCCGTGCCATTGATCGCCACGGTAAAAGCGCTCGTTTCGACGCGCGGTCTCATACAGCCCGATCCGACGCTTGTATTCCTTTCCGGCCTCATACTGCCGCCACGCATTCGTGATTTGTTCGTTCATAGAACTCCTTTCTTTTGTCGGAGCGCCTCTTCCCAACGACGCCCCGAGCCGTTAAAAATCTATTTTGTGATCGATGCATCCCCGCAAGGAAAGCTCCCTCACAGGCTCTGCACCGAGTTGCTCAGGAATTGGCATAAAACGCCAGCCTGTCATAACGCGAGCGGTTCATTCCAACGTCACGAATACAGACGCGCAAAAGCCGAAATCTTCCGACGGGCACACGCAAATCGATCAGATGAGGAGAAGCCTTGCTCAGATTTTGGATTGTCAGCCTTTTCTCACGTCGCTCGGTGGCGAGTGAGATCACGGTCACGTTTCCGCCCTGATCCGCGCACAGACTCATTCGCAGGGTCCTTTTGAGCGCCTCCGGAACGGAAAAACCCAACACACTGCTCTCCCAACGCGATTCAATGATATGTCCTCCGTCGGAATCCAATGCCTCGTCAAACCGACAGATCGATTGGGAAGAAATGAAGCAGGTCTCTCCGTCAAGCAACAGGAAGCGATCGGCAAGGATATTGTCAAAGCAATACCACTGCCCCCGCGCGATCTGATAGACCCACACCAAGCCCTCCTCATCGGTCTTGTCGCGGAGCCACAGCTCTCCGTGAAGTCGGTCCGACGTCGCCACCGCGTTTTTCAAAAAGGAGTCCGTCAGCATATGCTCCATGCCGGCAGAAAGTGCTATCGGCTCCAGCTCATCCGTATCTCTTGCACCGCTTCGGAGACGGAACACCCCGCTTTCGTTGAGAATGACTGCGTCACCGTCCAGCCGCAGATCGATCGGCGCAGTACAGCCGAAGCCACGCAGCAGCGCGTAGCTTTCGAGCGCGTCGCTCTCCTCATCGGGGATCACCGCCGTCGCACCCAGGGCAGAAAAGACCAGCATACGGTCATGCTGCCGACAAATCGTCGTGATCGGATGAAGCGGATCCCCCACCGCAATCGCACCGTCCCACTTGACGTAGAGCGGATCGACGTCGGAATATGCAACCTTGCAGTAGTTGAGCATATTGTGATCCACGCGCGACGAGCAAAACACCTCCCTGCCCTCACGGTTGTCGTAGGTCATCAAAAGCTCGCGTGCACCAAAGCGCTCCACGCAAGCACGGGTGCATTGACGCAGATTGAGATAGGCCTGCAGGGTGGTGCTCATTGTGAAGGCGATCTCCACGTAGGAGCCGGCCGTGCTCAGCGTGACGATGTTGCTCCCCTTCGTGAAGCCGTAATCACTCGCCCTGACGTTGTCCACGCGAACGCAGTCAATGCTGCTCGCATAGTATGGCAGCACGAAAGATGTATGCCCCTCGGTGTTCAGATAATTCACGCGCAAGCGCTTGGAAAAGAGATTGAGCGGTTCGTTGGTCTCGCCCTGATCGGTGGGATGCCAATTGACACCGAACAGAGGGGCATATCCGTATGCCACGTCAAATTTTTTCAGAGCTTCCGAGTAGACGTAAATCTCGTTTTCGTCGAACAGATAGAGTCTGTCGAGATAATACGCAAAATCAATCTGTCCGCCTGTTTCTGTCAGCGTACCGACCAAAGCCTGCGTTTCCCCGACAAAGCGATAGACACTTTCGTCAACCACAACGAAGATACATCCGCTCCCATCGATCACACCCTGCCAAACGGCTCGGACCTCCCCCGCAAACCTGTTTCGGACCTCCCAACCGCACCGCTTTTCCAAGGAGCCGTTGGAAAGCAGACGAAAATTTCTCATGTCGGTTGCTTTTTTGGTGGAAAGACCGTTTTCTCCGATCCCTCCAAAGCCGTCAAATACCTCTCGGACGTCGGCTCGCCCGGGCCTGATTTTTGACATTTGTTTTCTCCTTTCTTTTCGGTTTTTCCATGCACAGAGCAGCCTCAGAAAAACCGATCGTCATGATCATTTTTGTTCAAAAAGCGGAAGTTTCGGTCGATCTCCTCGCCCGACTCCCAGGACGCACATCGACTCATCACGGCATAACGCAGAGCCTCTGGCGCATGGGTAGCGGCATGGGGCTCTCCGGAGGCATCCTCGGGACGGTTGACGTCGGTCAAAAGCAACGGCAACGATTCGATCAGAGAAGCACAGCTCTCGCAGATGCGAAGCCGCGGCGTGTCGCTTTCCTCGTTGAGATATTCTCTCAACACGCGCCACCCGGGAATCCTTCTGTCGTCCGCCGCCCGCATGGGCGGCATTCCCGTCACTGCCTGCATGATCTCAAAGCCGCTCCTTCCGCTGTCCTGACGTCGGTTCCAAAGATCGGGAGACGCCACGGCATATTCCACCGTCGCCCCCTCACACAGACCGACCACCGTCTCTGCCGCCATCCGAAGCGTCAGATCCGGACGGCAGACCTCACGCAGGATATAAAAATCCCCCTGCTCATCCACACCCACAAGAAGCGCGGCGAGCATATCCAAGCCGTAATCAAAGGCAACGAATTTCCGAAGCCTTGGTGGGATGCTCGCGGCAGTGACCACGTGCGTCTCTCTGCGAAATTCCGGAAAGAACTGCCCCTCAAAGACGTCCCAACGGCCGTATAGCCACGCGTCGCGCAAGCGCTTCGGAAGGCTCTCCAGCTGACGGACGTAGTTGGGATCGGCTTGCATCAGAATGGGATTATCATAAACCTACGCCGAAATGAAGGCATAGTCCTCGGGATTCTCCCCTGCCGTGAATTGGCGATCAATGAAGAGTCTTTTGACCCATGCATGCCCAATGCCGCCGGGATTGCAGGTCAGGTACATTCGTCTCGGTGCGTTACTGACACCGCGCAGACAGGCCTTAAAAATTGAAAACTGATGCTCGCTCAGCTGCGTTGCCTCGTCGATGGCAATCACGTCGTACTCCTGTCCCTGATAGCGCAAGCAATCGCGCGTCGATGCGCAATAGCCCAGATAGATCCTGCTTCCGTTCGGAAAGAAAAGGCATTTTTCACTTTCCCGATAGCCGATCACGCCCCCATATTCGGTCAGCAGCTGCTGCACGTGATTGGACTTCACCTCGGCATAGGAGCGTCTGACCAAAAGGCAACGGATCCCGGCATAGCGCAGGCAAAGCCCAACCAGCTTTCGGCGCAATGCCCAGGATTTGCCGCCACCGCGCGCACCTCCGTATGCCGTGTAACGGCTTCGCGAGGAAAAGAACTGCTTCTGCTTCTCGTTCGGCACTCCGCCGATCCGCAGGATCCGCCGCTCTCCTCTCATTGACCGTCCTCCAAAATATCGTGCGCGAAAACAAGCTGTAACGGCTCGCTCTCTCCGCCGCTCTCACCCTTCTCTCCATATCCAAGTCGCTCCTTGAGATAGGCATTGACGATGGTCGAGGAGCGCCCGGAATTCAATGCCTCATCCTCCAGAACCGCGGATATGTAATCAAATTGTGACGGATAGACACGGCGAAGCTCGTCCGCCGCGGAAATACCGCAGCCAAGCATCCCGCAAAAGCCGGCAAGCGTGGGAAGTCGCCCACCGTCCTTTTTGGAATCGCTCTCCTCGTTTGAACGGCAGCTTCGCAAATATTTTCTCAGCTGCCGCCCCAGGCTCCCGTTCTCCGCCGCGCGCAGCAGCGCGCTCTTTCCGTCCTCTTTTTCCCTCATCCCATGGGAATCACCTCCTTTTTGCTCTGTGCCCCTAGATTTTATCACCTCCTCGCGTGCCATTTGTGCCACCCCGTGCCAATGTGTGCCATCTTTTGCTCCTCAAAGCAAAAAAAGAAGGTATCACTCAAATCATTGAGCAATACCTTTTTAATTTCTAATTTTGATTTGTTTGAGAGTTTTTCGTAAAAAACTTTTTGAGAAAAGCCCCCATGAAAACAACCGTCTCAACGAAACGCGCGCGGGAACATTTTGATGGCGTTTTTGTAGAAAATGTTTTCTTTTTCCTCCTGAGAGATTTTCGCAAGCGCGATTCTCGAATATTGGAAGGTCAGCGAATAGGTATCGGTGCCGAACAGGATCTTTTCGGATCCGATCTGCTCGCAGGCATATTCAATGACGTTGTTGAGCGCGCTGAGCGAGCCGGAGGTGTCGGTGTAAATATTTTGATGCTTGGCATGCTTGATCGCCCGGATCTCGGTCTCACCCGCCAGATGCGCGATGATCAGCTTCATGCGCGGATATCTGTCGGCAAACTCCATCATGCGCTCGGTGGCGGCGGGATGCATCATGACCACGGCGTCACGCTCGTTGGCAAAGGAAAAGATACGATCCGCATGCTCCACGATCTGATATTGATGGAAATACGGATGGATCTTGATGCCGAGCACCTTGGGATCGTCGAGCATGTTGTCGACCTGCTCAAAGGTTTCGGGCTGCTCGGGATGAACCACCGCCCATTGATAGATCCCCTCGGTGTTGTGAATCAGATCGTTCAGATATTGATTTTCAGAGCAGATGTGATCCGAGCAAAGCACCGCGGAATAGCTCGAGAACGCGATCTCCTTGATGCCGAAGCGCTTGTTCTCCTCGAGCAAAAACGGAATCCGGCACTGTGACGTGTTCAGATATTCCACCGTGCCGTATTCTCCCGGCACACCGTGGTTAAAATGCGAATGAATATCGATCGGAGCACGTTCGAATTTCGGAAATTGAATCATTTCAAGAACCGTCCTTTTTCTGTTTTCAGTGGAGAATTTTCTCGTCTTGGCTTTATTATAGCACGCAAAAAATAAAAACACAAGTACAAATTTCCGACGTTTTGGAGAGACGAGGGTCCGATTTGCAAAGGAGGCTCAACACGCTTGCCAAGCCCTCGAGACAGAGGTCAGACGCGATTTTGATGCGTATATACCCAATCCATCATTCGATGATAGGCGCCTCCGTTTTGAAACACCTCGCGGTTGTTGTAAATATAAAAATAATATGCTTTCAAATCGGTGGTTTGTACGGTGATCTTGAAGGAATCCTTCGGCGTATACCGAAACCCGGGCCATTTTTCAAAGGAGATCCTTTTGATCTCATCATAGCGCAGGATCATGCCGAATTTTCGAAAAACAAGATACTCATCCAGACAAATGACCTCTCCCACAACAGGATATAAGAGCGTCCGCTCGCATTCCTCACTCAGCCGCTCTCGCTCCTCCTTGGAATGCCGAAAGAAATAGCGTCGAAAATAGCCCTTGCTCGGGAAATACCAACGCCCGATACAAACATAAAAAAACACAAAAAACAGCAACATGGGAATGGTATAGAACAAAGCGATCAGCCAATCCACATACCATACAAGACCCAAAAGCAGCAGAGATCCTCCCCACAAAAGAACAATCTTGGCATAATTCCAAAGAAGAGACTTTTCCAATGACGTAAAGCGCATTTTTTGTTCCTCCTCCCTGTTTCTTCATTTTCATTATATCACATTCTTGCCGCCGTGTCAATTTTTTCCGTTTCGTTACACACGCACTCCAAACGTAACGCCGAAGGATCAAAAAAACAACCGTCGGTTGTTTGAAAAACAAACGAAAATTGCTTGTCTTTTTTTGCAGCGTATGCTATAATGAGGACGAAAGAGCAAAGGAGGCGAGGACATGAAATTGGGAACCGCAATCTATCGGCTGCGAAGCGAAGCAAAATTGACTCAAGCACAGTTCGCCGAAATGTTCGGTGTTTCTCAGCAAGCCGTGCAAAAATGGGAGAGCGATCTCGTTTCTCCCGATCTCGAGAAGCTGATCATGATGTCGAAATACTTTGACGTTTCTCTCGATGCACTGATCATGGGAAACGGCAATCGCGTTGTCGAGGAAATGCATCACACCGGGGTCATCAAGCCGCAATATCAAAACATCCACGATTGGGAGTTTTATTCCTCCAATCTGACAACCGAATATCTGCAATCCCTGGAAGAGGGCTTGGATATTGAGGCATACCGTGACGTTTTTTCCGCGGTCTCACGAATCCCGAAGGGCGAGATCAAGAAGAAGCTGGGCGATGTGCTGTTCGAGGTCGTCTCCTCAGCCGGGCAAAGGGAGGGATACCGTTACGTCGAGCCATCGGAGCTCGATCAGATCAAACCGCTCACAAGAAAGGGCGATCTGCCAAGCACCTATGACGAAAAAGCATTGCCGGACAAAATCCACGGTGCCTGGGTGGGGCGTGTCTGCGGCTGTCTGCTCGGACATGCCGTGGAGGGGATCCGCACCGACGAGCTGATCCCATTCCTGAAGGAAACCAATAACTATCCGTTGCACCGATATATTCTCCGAAGCGATCTCTCGCGCGAAATACTTGAAAAATACCGTTTTGGCTTCATGGGTCGGCACTATGCCGACGAGATCGACGGGATGCCTGTGGACGACGACACCAACTACGTGGTGCTGGCACAGCAGATCATCCAAAAATACGGAAGGGATTTCACACCGCACGACGTGGCAAAGGCATGGATGCGCTACCAAAGCAAGGATGCCTACTGCACGGCAGAGCGCGTTGCCTTTTGCAATTTCATCAACGGCTTCGCACCGCCTCAATCGGCGATCTATAAAAACCCTTACCGTGAGTGGATCGGCGCGCAGATCCGCGGGGATTATTTCGGATATATCAACCCCGCCAATCCGGAGCTTGCCGCAGAGATGGCTTGGAGAGATGCCTCGATCTCTCACGTGAAAAACGGAATTTACGGCGAAATGTTCGTTTCGGCAATGATCGCCACCGCCGCCTCCACAAACGACATGGAAGCCGTCATTCAAGGCGGACTCTCTCAAATTCCTCACACCTCCAGGTTGTATGAAAGCATCGGATCTATTCTCGATGACTACCGCAACGGCGTCACGCAGTGCGAGTGCTTCAAGAGAATCCATCAGATCTACGACGAGCATCGCGAGCATGATTGGTGTCATACCGTCCCCAACGCAATGATCGTTGCGGCATCCCTGCTCTACGGCAAGGGAAGCTTTGCAAGATCGATCTGCATGGCGGTGGAGACCGGCTTTGACACCGATTGCAACGGCGCCACCGTGGGCTCAGTGTTCGGCATGGCAAACGGGATCTCCGCCATTCCCGCGGAATGGAGCTCTCCCCTCCGCGACACCCTCCACACCTCGATCTTCGGTGTGGGCACGGTCAAGATCTCCGATCGCGTACGTATGACGCTGGAGCACGTTTCAGGTAAATAAAAAAACAGGGGCGCTTGCATTTTTTTGCAAGCGCCCTCTTTTCCTTTGAACGCTGAGATCATCTGACGATCTCGCCATCCTCCAGAAGCTGATGATAATAGTAAACGGGGATCGAGCTCCAGCCGTGGCAAAGGCTGTATCCCGAGCATTCGTGCGGCAGACAGTGCAGGTCGTGAATGATGCGGTCCTCGGTCTCCCAGCAGGTGGTCGAGCCCTCGTCGAGCATTCTCTTCCAGCGCGTGTCGATGTCGGAAAGCACCGCCGATTTGTATTTCTCGCGGTCGACCTTCAGCATCGCGTCGTAGCGGAAGCTGCTCATGCTCAGCGTCAGCGGCACGCGATCCTCATATGCCAGCAGACGTTCCATCAGCGCGGGAGCCTCCTCGGGCGGACAGGTCTCGGTCAGGATCGCAAAGCAGTTTCCAAATTCGGTCACGAACGGGGTTTCGGGCTTGAGAATGAAGAGTCCCAGCTTTTCGTCGTAGAAATGCTTGACGATGCGTGCCTTGAAGGCCTCTGCTTCGTCGTGGAAGACGTCCTCCTTGCCGATCGCCTTGGCAAGCGTCGACAGCTCCTGCAATGCGCGAACGAAGAGGAGATTGAGCAGCAGATTGGGCGTGGGCTCCAGGATTCTCTTGATGCTCAGCTGCCAATCGTAGAAATTCCAGCAGTCTCCCAACTCAAAATCTCTGAGCACGCCATTCTCGTCGGCTCTGACGCGGAACGCATCCAGCATTTCGACCAGACGGGGATAGATCTCGGCAACGAATTCGGTGTCACCCGTGTGCTGCCAATATTCTCTGACCGTGGTGTAGTAATGCAGCGTGAACGACGGAATGGTTCTCGGCCAATCGCCCGTGGGACACATGGGAAGCATATTGCCCTTCTCACGCGCCTCGGCAAACAGGCGGATGTTCTGCTTGGCAAAATCGTTGTTGTCAAATACGTAGTATCCGCAAAGCATCTGATTGCGGCTGTCGTAGGCATAAAGCGCCTGCTCTCTGCCGGGGCAGTCCTCATAGTGCTCGTGCATGCAAAGCCTGAGCGTGCGCACACACATCTCGTAAATGCTCTGACGCAAGGGATCGGTCAGGCGGCAGGGCTTCTCGATCACAGGATAGTTGGTGGGAAGGATCTCCAGGCGCTCGACCTCAAAAGGCTCGTCCGCCTCGACGGCCACGTAGCGTCCCGCGATGCGACGGAAGGCATGATAAAATTCATTCACGCCCGGCTTGCAGATATACTCCATGCTGTAATCACGGTCTCCCACGTAACGGTTTACGACACCGTGAGAAAGATACTCCGTGTAGGTAAAGGTGAGGAGCACGGGCTTTTCGGCCTTGACGCGAAAGCTCAAAAATCCGACCGTCTCCATGCCGAAATCAAAGATGTATTTCTTGTTTTCCTTGTTCTCGTGCAGCTTTCCGACACTGGGTGCATCCAATCTCAGAGTCTTGACCGGACGCGGACGGCGCGGCAGAGGCTTGTCCACTGCAACCGACGGCACAAAATCCACCGGATCGCTCTCCTTCTGCGCGTCGTACAGGAAGCTGTATCCCACCTGCTCGGTGATGAACTTCCGATATCCTCTCTTGTAGCAGGGATGATATGCCGACAGGATCTTCTCGTCACTCGCAAGCACGACCTTGCCGCCCGAGAGGACCTCAAAGATCAAGCCCGCCTTGCCGGGGCTGTAAACCAAAAGCCCGGGGGCACCGATATACCACGCGAGGATCTCCACGTCGTTCTCCCCCGCCTGCAGATGCGGCGTGAGGTCGATCTCCTCGTAATATGCATTCTCTTCATAGTTCTGATACTGACCGAAAGCAATCAGCTTGCCGTTCACCAGCAGATTGAAGTCACTGTCGACACAAAGACGCAGCAGCGTTTTTTTGCCGTCAAAAGAAATCGGAAGCGCAAATTTGACGTATTCGTCGCCAACTGCCTCCTCCGCTCTCCAGATCCATTTGCTCTTTTCAAAAATTCCCATTGGAATTCCCTCCTTTGTGCGTTTCGCTTATCCATATTATAAAGGAAAAGCCCTGAAAAAGCAACCCTTTTTTGATTTTTAGGATTGATTTTTTAAAATCACCGACCATGCCGCGTCAAGCCGTTCCTGTGTCCACGCGGCATTGGCGGGGCTGGTGGACGGCAACAAAATCGCGGTGCGACAGAGCGCATCACGCAACAGCCGGTTGTAAAGCCTGTGCGCCGTCGCACCGTTGGTAAAGATTGCCTCGATCGGTGCGTCACGCAAAATTTTGGCAACGTCGTTTGGAATCGCGTTGCGGATCGACGCATCGGAGGAGCCCTCGACGTCACACGAGGCGATCACGTCCCAAAGCGCGATCCCGTGATCCAACAAAAGCTGCCGCTTCTCCTCGACCGATTGCGGGATCTCCGCTCCCAGCACGTGCGCAAGCGTCCGCCAAAAGCGATTTTGCGGATGCCCGTAATAAAACCCGACCTCCCGCGAGCGAACCGACGGAAAGCTTCCGAGGATCAGGATGCGGCTGTCCGGAGCGTAAACGGGTGCGATGGTGTGCCGCTCGGTCATGACGGCTCTTCCCCCACCAGATGCACCGTGCGCCAGGTGTGCTTGACCGCCGGAAGAAAGATCTTCGTCACGTCCTCGGTCTTCATGCGCAGCGTCGAGGTGTTGACACAGGGGTGACATCCGAGCCATTCGTTTGCCAGCACGTCCTCGTCTATGAGCAACTGCACCTGATGCTCGGTGTCGTTCATGAGTCCCATCACGCTGAGCGCCCCGGGGTGAATATCGAGAAATTCCACCATTCGCTCGGCACTCGCAAAGGAAAGCCGCGCCGATTGAATTTGGGATGAAAGCTCCTTGGTGCGAAAGGGCTTGTCACCCGGCATCAGAAGCAGATAAAACACCGTGCCCTGTCGGTTGCACAGCAAGAGATTTTTGCAAACGGGGGCCTTCAAAACCTCCTCGATCCGCCGACAGTCCTCCATAGTGTCGGCATGCGGATGATCCACGCGGTCATATGCGATCCCAAGCCGATCCAAGAAATCGTACGTTCGCCTCTCTCTGTCTTCTCTGCCCTCTTCGCTCTGCGGTCTGCCCTGTTGTAATTCCATCGTTTCGTCTCCTTTTCACGCCTCATCAGATCTACCTTATATTATACCCCATACCGACACTTTTTTCAAGTCCCCTGTCAAAAAAGAGCAAAATGATGGAAAATCACCTTGACAGGGCACAAAAAATATTATATAATATCCTCATCACTCTTTCACAGGAGAAAAATCTTATGGAAATCAAAAACAAAAAAATCAATTTTTTGGGTGACAGCATCACCGAGGGAGTCGGTGTCAGCGCACCCGAATACAAATACGTCGAGGTGTTTGCGAGAAAATTCGAGCCCGCCGTCGTGCGCAATTACGGCATCAGCGGCACCAGATTCGCTCGTCAGCACTCGCCTTATGTCTCCAACCCGCGCTTCGACCTTGACTTCTGCTCGCGTGTGAGCGAGATGGATGCCGATGCCGACGTTGTCGTGGTGTTTGGCGGAACGAATGACTTCGGTCACGGCGATGCCCCATTCGGCTCTCCCGAGGACCGGACCAAGGACACCTTCATCGGCGCTTGCCACGAGCTGATGCAAAGCCTCATCGAGCGCTATCCCACCTCGACGATTGTCTTTATGACTCCCTTGCACCGCGTCGTAGAGGAGCAGCCCGGCAAGGAGCCGCTCTCCCGCTACGTGCAAGCCATCCGCGAGGTTGCCGAGATCTACTCCATTCCCGTGCTTGACCTTTACGCAACCGCGGGAATCCAGCCGCAGCTGCGCGTGCAACGCCACGCGTACGCCCCCGACGGTCTGCATCCCAACGACGCAGGCGCCGAGCGCCTGGCGGACAAGCTCGGACAGTTTTTGCTGAATTTGTGAAAAGTCTTTTGAATCATATATTTTGCGGGGGCGCTTTTTTGAGAAAAGCGCCTCCGCAAAAATTTTCTCATTTTTCCTTTTTCTCTCGCCGGATCCCGATGGAGTCGGGATTGGAGTCCTTGCGCTGACGCACGAAGAGGGAGAGGAGGGCTTTTCCGTTGAAGGGAATGAGCGGATAGAGATAGGATCTCTTTCCGTTGACCGTGGTATTGGTCGCCAGGAGAACGATCATCAGCACCGATCCTGCCGCAAAGCCGATCCAACCGAAGAGCTCGATCAGAATCAACAGCGCGATGCGCATAAATTTGAAGGCATATCCCAGCTGATAGCTCCTCTGCGAAAAATTCGCGATCGAAACGAACGCCATATAGACGATGACCTCGGGAATCAGCCAACCGATGCTCACCGCAAAATCGCCGAGGATCAAGCCGCCCACCACCGAAAGCGAATTGGAGAGCATATCGGGCGTATTCATCGACGCCATGCGCAAGCCGTCGATCATAAATTCCACCAAAATCAGCTGCACAAAGATCGGGATCTTTCCCCTGTTCTCCGGCAAAATGAATTGCAGCCAGGTCGGTGTGATCTCGGGATGCTTGGTCAGAAGAAACCAGATCGGCACCAAAAACAGCGTCGCCCAAAAGACAATGTGCCGCACGAAACGAATATACGTCCCCGTCAGAGGCGGAAAATAATAATCGTTTGTCTCCTGCATGAAATCAAACACCGTGCTTGGAAGCACCATGACCTCGGGAGAGTTGTCCATCACGATCAACACACTGCCCTCCAGCACCTGTGCCGCCGCAACGTCGGGGCGCTCGGTGTAGCGGATCTTTGGAAATGGATTATACCATCGCTGCTTGATCAAAAGCTCCGCCAACGACTCGTGCCCCATCGTCAAGGCCCCCGTGTCGATGCTCTGCAGCTTTTGCTCCAGACGCTGCACGTATTTCGCATCCGCCTGTCCGTCCAGATAGCAAAGAACGACGTCGGTCTTGGAGCGCTTCCCCACCGTCAGATATTTCATCGTCAAACGCGGATCTCGCACACGGCGGCGGATCAGCGCGGTGTTAAACACCATCGTCTCGACAAAGCCGTCGCGCGCGCCGAGCATGACGCGATCGTTTTCGGGCTCTCCGACCGAGCGGGTTGGATAGGTCCGCGAATCAACGACAATGGCATATTTCCCAAAGCTCTGCCCCAGGATCAGCGACGTACCCGAGAGCACCATCTGCATCATCTGCGCGCCGTTTTCGGTCACCTCCGCCTCGACGTAAGGCACGTGATGCTCCAAAAACCATCTTGCCGACGGCTCTCCGACCGCTTGCGAGCCGTCCCCCAAGCCCTGCAACGACAAAAAATAAATGATCATCTTGTTCATCGCACCGCCGTCCACAAAGCCGTCGATATAATAGAGCGTGACCTCATCCCGTCCGAGATAGATCACCTTTTTGATGATGTCATAATTCCGATCCACACGCAACGCCGCGTCCACTCGCCGCACGTTCTCGCGGTAATCCTCGCACAATTCCAGCATCCGAGCAATTCCTTTCCAAATATAGAATCACTCTTATTTTTTCAAATCCGTTTCCAATGATACAAGGAAAAATTACGAAAAACACCGCAAAGGCCTCAAAAAAGAACTATGGCGTGACTTTCACGATACAAAAAACCACCGATCCGCAGATCGGTGGTTTTTTCTTTATTTTCGATTGAAATTAGCCGACGAAGATTTCTTCTTCCTCTTCGGGAATCTCGTTCTCCTGAACGCCAACGTCGTGGTAGCAGCCCATACCGGTTCCGGCGGGGATCAGCTTACCAATGATGACATTCTCCTTGAGTCCGAGCAGGCGGTCAACCTTTCCGCGGATCGCCGCCTCGGTGAGAACCTTGGTGGTTTCCTGGAAGGATGCTGCCGACAGGAAGGATTCGGTCTGCAACGATGCCTTGGTGATACCCAACAGCACGGTGCTTGCCTTTGCGTGCTCCAAGCCCTCTTCGCCTGCGTCGATGCGTGCATCGACCGCGCGATTGGCTTCCTCAAATTCCATCATATCAACGACAGATCCGACGAGCAGCTCGGTGCTTCCGCCGTCCTCCACGCGCATCTTACGCGTCATCTGACGCGCAATGATCTCAACGTGCTTGTCGTTGACGTTACACGACTGCGAGCGGTAAACCTTCTGAATTTCCTTGATCAGATATTCATAAACCGCGTCAAGTCCCAGAATTCTCATGATGTCTGCGGGTGCCTTGCTTCCCTCGGTCATGGATTCACCGACCTCAAGATGCTGACCCTCGATGATGGAAAGCTTCGTGCCGTAAGGAATCTGATATTCCTTCACCTCGGGAATCACACCCTCGGGCTGCTCGGCATCGGGATGCACGGTAACCACGTGAACGTTGGAGTTCTCCGCCATACCGATATGCGCGGTTCCTCTGGTTTCCGACATGATCGCCGACTTCTTGGGCTGACGAGCCTCAAACAGCTCTTCGACACGAGGCAGACCCTGGGTAATATCCGAGCCTGCGACACCGCCCGAGTGGAAGGTTCTCATGGTCAGCTGGGTACCCGGCTCACCGATCGACTGTGCGGCAATGATACCGACGGCCTCACCGACCTGAACCAGCTTGCCGTTTGCAAGGTCTGCGCCATAGCAATGCGCACAAATACCCTGCTTTGCATGACACTGGATCACGGTGCGGATGTGAACGCTGTGAATGCCGGCCTGTTCGATCTGCTCGACCACTTCCTCGGTGATCATCTGATCATCCTCGAGGATCACCTCGCCGGTTTCGGGATGCACGATCGGTCCCATGGTGAAGCGACCGATGATACGGTCTGCCAGGGGCTCGAGTACGTTCTTATCCTTTTCATCAATAATATCGTTGACCCATACACCCTTCGTGGTGTCACACTTGACCTCACGAACGATGACCTCCTGCGAAACGTCGACCAGACGACGCGTCAGGTATCCCGAGTCTGCGGTACGCAGAGCGGTATCCGACAGCGACTTACGCGATCCCTTCGCACCCATGAAATACTCCAGAATGTTCAAGCCCTCACGGAAGTTGGACTTGATCGGGATCTCGATGGTACGTCCGTTGGTTGCAAACATCAGTCCGCGCATACCCGCCAGCTGACGCATCTGTGCCACAGAGCCGCGGGCTCCGGAATCAGACATGATCTTGATCGGGTTGAATTGGCTGAAGCTGTCCTGCAGGGCAGCGGTGACTTCGTTGGTGGTCTTGGTCCAGAGCTTGATCACGGAGTTATAACGCTCCTCGTTGGAGAACAGACCCTGGCGGTAGTACTCGTTGAGCACGTCCACCTGCTTCTGCGCCTCTTCGATCAGAGGAGCCTTCTCCTTCGGAATGGTCATATCGTAGACCGAGATCGAGAAGGAAGCGCGGGTGGAATACTGATAACCCATCGCCTTGATGTCATCCAGCATCTTCGCACAGACTGCAAATCCGTTCTTGCGGATGCAGCGGTCGATGATCTGTCCGAGCTGCTTCTTCTTGATCACGAACTCAACCTCAAGCTTGAACGCGTTCTCGGGCTTGCTTCTGTCAACAAAGCCGAGGTTCTGCGGCAGAGGTTGGTTATAGATGAGACGTCCGAGCGTGGTCTGAATGATGGCAGACCTCATCTCGCCGTCGATTTCCTTGAACACACGCACACGGATCTTCGCATGGAGGCCCAGAACGCCGTTGCGGTATGCGGTCATTGCCTCGTTGAAGTCGCGGTAGCAACCGCCCTCACCCGGCTCGCCGTCCTTCTCCATGGTCAGATAGTAGGAGCCGAGGATCATATCCTGAGACGGAACGGCAACTGCCTTACCGTCCATGGGCTTGAGCAGGTTGTTTGCGGAAAGCATCAGGAAGCGTGCCTCGGCCTGTGCCTCGGCAGACAGCGGAACGTGAACAGGCATCTGGTCGCCGTCGAAGTCGGCGTTGAATGCCGTACAAACCAGCGGGTGCAGCTTGATCGCACGTCCCTCGACCAGAACAGGCTCGAATGCCTGGATCGACAGACGGTGCAGCGTGGGTGCACGGTTGAGAAGCACGGGATGCTCCTTGATCACGTTTTCCAAAGCGTCCCAAACGCAAGCGTTTGCGGGATCGTACGCACGGTCGATCTTCTTCTGTGCGTCCTTGAAGTTGGTTGCCTTGTTGAGCTCAACCAATCTCTTGATGACAAAGGGCTTGAACAGCTCGATCGCCATTTCCTTGGGCAAACCGCACTGATAGATCTTCAGGGTAGGACCGACGTCGATAACCGAACGTCCGGAATAGTCAACACGCTTACCCAACAGGTTCTGACGGAAGCGTCCCTGCTTACCTCTGAGCATTTCGGACAGAGATTTGAGCGGACGGTTGGAGGCACCGGTGACCGGCTTGCCTCTCTTGCCGTTGTCGATCAGCGCGTCGACAGCCTCCTGCAGCATTCTCTTCTCGTTGCGAATGACGATTTCGGGAGTGCGGATCTCCATCAGCTTGCGCAGACGGTTGTTGCGGCTGATGATGCGGCGGTAAAGCTCGTTGATATCACTCGTCGCAAAGCGTCCGCCATCCAGCGGCACCATCGGACGAATTTCGGGAGGAATGACGGGAATGACGTCCAGGATCATCCACTCCAGGTGGTTTCCGGACTTGCGGAAGGACTCAATGACCTCCAGACGCTTGATGATGCGCGTCTTTTTCTGTCCGGATGCGGTTGCAAGGTCCTCCTTCAGGCTTGTGGACAGCGCATCGACGTCGATGCCTGCCAAAAGCTCCTTGATCGCCTCGGCACCCATTCCAACGCGGAACTCGTCACCGTACATCTCGCGATACTCCGCCAGCTGCTTTTCGGAAAGCACTGCACCCTTCTCCAGGGGCGTGGCGCCCGGATCGAGAACGACGTTCTCCGCAAAATAGAGCACCTGCTCAAGCGCCTTGGGCGACATATCCAGCACCAATGCCATGCGCGAGGGAACCGCCTTGAAATACCAGATATGGGAAACGGGAGCGGCAAGCTCAATGTGTCCCATTCTCTCACGACGTACCTTTTTGGTCGTGACGTCAACACCGCACTTTTCGCAGCGGAAAACCTCTTTGCTGTGCGAGTTCTTATACTTTCCGCACATACAAGCACCGTCCTTGGCAGGGCCAAAGATGCGCTCACAGAAAAGTCCACCGACCTCTGCCTTGAGCGTTCTGTAGTTGATCGTCTCAGGCTTACTTACCTCACCGTAAGACCAATTACGGATCATTTCGGGAGAAGCCAGACCGATTTTTATGGAAGAAAATTCATTATGCTCCACAGTTGTAACCATAAATCCTTTCTATACGTAATTATTCATCAAATTCGGGATAATCGGAATCGTAGTCGCCCTCTTCGTAGATCTCTTCCTCTTCATCCTCGAGAGCGTTTCCGTCCTCGTCCTCAAAGAAGAAGGATTTGCGCATATCCTCGTCCTCAACGCTTCGTCCGAGGACCTCGTCGATTGCGGCTGCGTCTGCCTTGTTCAGGATCGCGGACTCTTCCTCGCGTCCGATCTCCGAAAGCTCGATTTCATTACCGTCCTTGTCAAGCACACGGATGTCAAGTGCCAAAGCCTGCAGCTCCTTGACCATGACCTTGAAGGATTCGGGAACACCCGGAGTGGGAATGTTCTGACCCTTGATGATCGCCTCATATGCACGGCGGCGGCCGTTGATGTCGTCGGACTTCACGGTCAGGATCTCCTGCAGCGTGTAAGCGGCACCGTATGCCTCAAGTGCCCATACCTCCATCTCTCCGAAGCGCTGTCCGCCGAACTGAGCCTTACCGCCCAGAGGCTGCTGCGTCACGAGAGAGTACGGACCGTTGGAGCGTGCGTGGATCTTATCGTCAACCAGGTGGTGGAGCTTCAGGTAGTACATGATACCGACCGTTACGGGGTTGTCGAAGGGCTCTCCGGTGCGTCCGTCGTAAAGAACGGTCTTGCCGTCAAGGATCTTCAGCCTACCCTCGGAGCGGAGCTGATTCATATATTCCTCGTTTGCGCGCTCCTCTTCGGTCAGCGTGCGAAGCTCTTTTTCTCCGGTTTCTTCGTTGATATATTCCTCATAGAGATCTTTTCCCTCGGGATTTTCCAGGGGGAACATATCTCTCTGCATACCCGCAGCCTTGAGGCACTCGAGAATGTCCTTCTCGTTTGCACCGTCGAATACGGGCGTCATGATCTTCCAG
>JAZSJS010000143.1:0-17306 GCA_045534435.1 Eubacteriales bacterium | reverse complement strand
CATACGGAACTTGTTTGGCTCCCATACAAAGAAGCAAGAGAAAGATTGCAATGGGATTCCAACAAGACTGCTTTATATGAATTGAATTGCATATTATCAAAACAACACGATAAATGACTGCTTAACACCAAGCCTCCCTTGTGTAAAGGGAGGTGGCACGCGAAGCGTGACGGAGGGATTGTAATGCAGAGAAAACATAATAAAGACATTGTTCCAACCGCAAAAATGTTAAGAAAGAATATGACCAAAGAAGAAAAACATCTTTGGTATGATTTTCTACGTACCTATCCCGTTCGATTTTTACGTCAAAAGGTTCTTGGAAAGTATATTGCAGATTTTTACTGTGCAGAGGCAAAACTTGTTATTGAGCTTGATGGATTGGGACATTATACCGAGGAATGAAAGCAGTATGACGAGGAAAGAACTGCTTTTCTTAAGGAGTACGGTTTGACAGTTATCAGAATACCAAATACGGAAATACATAAAAACTTTCGGGGTGTTTGCGAATATATTGATCAGCTCGTAGAACAATCCCTCAGTCAGCTTCGCTGACAGCTCCCTTTACACAAGGGAGCCTTTTTTATGTTCACCTATAACTTGTCAATTTTCCTGACAAGCACTGCTTTTGTGGACACAAAAGCAAAATACGGCATACCTCTTTCGAAATATGCCGTATTTTTGAAAACTGTCCTTTAGGGTGACCCCCTATCGGATGCGGTCCTTTTTTATTTTGAGAGTGATTTATTTCAGCGTGGGGAATTTGTTGTTTCCGACGTCAAGCTCGTTCAGATTCCATTCGTCCCCCCAAAGCAACTGCGACTGATAGAACGCGGCGGTGTTCAGATCCTCAAGCAAAACGGCAATTCCGCTCATATGGATGCCGCCCTCGCCGTTCAAGACCTGATATTCGGCATGGTAACAGTTCGTCATCGTGGATCCCACATAGTTATCATCGCCAAAAGCGTCAACGCAAGGAGCGGTAGAAACACTGTCAACCGCAGAAACGTTTCCGTAGGCAAGACAGTTGGTAACCGCGCCTTCAATCTTTCCGGCAAAGCCACCAATAGAAAACGTCGTTCCGGACACACTGCTGACGTTGCCCGATGCATAGCAATTGGAAACGCCGGAGTTCGCGCCCACAATTCCCACGCAGCCGCCGATCCACGCGCTGATGCGAAGATTGGAAGCCGTTTTTACGTTCCCCTGTGCATAGCAATTGACAACCTGCGTTTGCATATAGGGAGCAGAAGAAACCGTTCCGATCAAGCCGCCGAAGCCGCCCTGTACGTCAGAATTGATATAGACCTCTCCGTCCGCGCAAGACAAGGAAACAGATGAACCGTATTCCGCCTGTCCGATCAAGCCGCCTGCCTGCCAATGGTACACGGGCGTATCATTGTAGGGCACGGTTTTGAGGCTGCTCGAGGAACGGCAACGCACCACCCCGGTCTCGCGACAACGACCGATCAGGCCGCCGCAGTAATGATCCGTGTTAAACATCAGCTTATCCAGCACGCTTCCCTCGGACACGGAATCAATGATCGCGCATTTGTCCGCATATCCGACCAAGCCGCCAACACTGACGTTTCCGGCAACCGACGCTTCGGCAACACAGGCCCTGACCGTTGCCTCCGTCGCTTCACCGACAATGCCGCCGGTCAGATAGCTTGAGCGTACGGTTCCCGAAACCTTACAATCTTCCAGCGTACCGCCGACCGTTTTTCCGCACAGACCGCCGGTTGTAAAGTTTTGGGCATTTACGGTTTCCAGCGTGATATTGCAATTTTCAAGCGTGACGTCTTGCACCGTGCCGCTGACACTTCCAAACAGTCCGAAATACTGATAATAGGAACGGTGCGGGGTGCTGATCTTCATATTCAGGATCTTGCTTCCGTCACCGTCAAAAAAGCCCTTGAAGACACAATTTTCGTCAGCCGTGCCTTGAATGCTGATTCCACTTCCGATCGGATTCCACTCCTGATGATTCAGGTTGATGTCGGAGGTCAAAATGAAATACGCATTCGCATGATTGATGCTTGTGTTGCCGTTGTTGATCTGCTTTGCAAGATAAGCAAGCTCCGCGCCGTTGCTGATCTGATAAGGGTCGGAGGCGGTTCCGCTTCCGCCTGCAAACGCGGATGCAACGCTGCCGTCCCAAGCAGGCAAACGCGAAACTGCATTGTAGGTGGCAGTGTAGGTGTGGTCTTGGGTGGCGGGAGCGAGCGTTTCCGACCAGCCGGTAAACTCATAGGTAAACTCCTCGTCCCCTGCACGGGAAGGAGTTGCGCCCGTATACACAGGGATCTCACCCTTTTTCACTTCAACATTTTGAAGCACGCTGCCATCCCAATCCGCAAACGTGATCCAAACGTAGCCGGCTTTCGGCGGTTGGAGGGGAGCTGACGGATCGGCTTTTCCCGTTGTTTGGAAAGAGGGCTTGGAGGGCGTTGAGGGCGTGTCGTTTTTGTTTCCGGCATTGACCGCAATCACGATGATCACAATCACTGCCACGATGGCTGCCAATATCCCAATGATCATGGGCTTGGTCAATTGAAAGGATTTGCGGGGCTGATTCTGGTTGTTGTCCATTGTCCTGTCCTCACTAAAAAATGTATTGTGGAAATCTCCGAAAATTTCTTTTGCAAATCCGAGAACTTGCAGTTTTTGTCCTGTTTTCGAAAGCCCACACCGCATTATACCATATATATATATATATATATATATATATATATATACATTCTGTAAATAATCTGTGAACGGCAGTTTTCTCGCTTCTCTTCTTTTTTTGAAATACCGTTTCAAAAGTTCAAGCTCGAATCATCGTTGTCCCCCTTATTTGTCTTTTCTCTCAAATCGGTTGACATTTGATGAAAAATGTGATAAAATAAGATGTTAAAGGCCATTTTAATGAGAGAGGAGATGAAGCCGTGGTCAAAATCAAAGCCGTCACCCCGGACGGAAGTGCTGCGCACGCGGGGATCCTTGGCGGAGATCTTCTGCTGTCGATCAACGGACATGAGATCAATGACGTATTGGACTATCGGTTTTATCTGACCGACACCTCGGTCCGACTTGAGCTTTGCCGCGACGGTGAGCCCTATGCCGTGCGCTTTTCCAAGGGCGAATACGACGACGTCGGCCTGGAATTTGAGACCCCTCTGATGGACAAAAAGCACACCTGTGCCAACCGATGCGTCTTTTGCTTCATCGATCAGATGCCAAAGGGAATGCGCGAGAGCCTGTATTTCAAGGACGACGACGACAGACTTTCCTTTTTGCACGGCAACTACGTCACTCTGACCAACCTCAAGGATGCCGACATCGACCGCCTGATCACCATGCACATCTCGCCTGTCAACGTTTCGGTGCACACCACCAACCCCGAGCTGTGCGTCAAAATGATGAAAAACCGACGTGCGGGAGAGGTGCTGTCCTATCTCGACCGCCTCGCCTCCGCGGGCATCGCGCTCTGCACGCAGATCGTGCTTTGCAAGGGACTCAACGACGGCGAAGAGCTTGACCGCTCGATGCGCGATCTGTCACGTCTCTTCCCCTCCCTGCGCTCCTGTGCCATCGTTCCCGTGGGGCTGACCAAGCACCGCGAGGGACTCTACCCCCTCGAGCTCTTCTCCCCCGAGGAGTGCGCAAAGGTGATCGCGCAGGTCACGGCATTCGGCGACGCGTGCCTGAAAAAATACGGCACACGGCTTTTCTATTGCTCCGATGAATTCTACGTCCGCGCCGGCCTTCCCCTGCCAACGGAGGACTACTACGAGGATTACTCCCAGATCGAAAACGGCGTTGGAATGCTGACCTCGATGCGCTCGGAGTTTGATTTTGAATTGGATTATCTCGAGGACTATCTCCCCTCGTTCCGCGCGCCGCGCACCGTTTCGATCGCTACGGGTGAGGCCGCTTATGACCATATTTCGTCACTCTGCCGTGCCTTGGAGGCGCGTGTGGAAGGCTTGCACATACACGTCCGCAGGATCGTCAATCACTTTTTCGGCGAATCTGTCACCGTGGCGGGACTCTTGACGGGAAAAGACCTGTGCGAGCAGCTTGCCGACCTCTCACTCGGTGACGAGCTTCTCTTCCCCGCCGTGATGCTGCGCGCCGACGGCGACGTATTCTTGGACGATATGACCCCGGACGAGCTGTCCCGACGGCTCGGAGGCATCCCCGTGCGCGCGACCAAAAGCGACGGCGCGGAATTTCTCAAGGCCGTGCTCGGAGTGGACTGAAAAAGAAAGGAACTGCTATGTCAAAGCCTATCATCGCCATCGTGGGACGCCCCAACGTTGGCAAAAGTACATTGTTTAATAAATTGATCGGCGAGCGTCGCTCGATCGTGGAGGATACCCCGGGTGTCACCCGCGACCGTATTTACGGAGAAACCGAATGGCGCGGAAAGAAGCTGGTGATCATCGACACGGGCGGAATTGAGCCGAAAACCGACGACGTCATCCTCAAGCAGATGAGACTGCAGGCCGAGATCGCCGTCGATACCGCCGACGTCATCATCTTTATGTGCGACGTGCGCACGGGTCTGACCGCCGACGACCGCGACATCGCCGTCATGCTCAAAAAGAGCGGAAAGCCGATCGTTCCCTGCATCAACAAGTGCGACCGCATCGGTCAGCCGCCGCTCGAGTTTTACGAATTCTACGAATTGGGCTTCGATCAGGATCCGATCGGCGTCTCCAGCCTGCACGGCAGCGGATCGGGAGATCTGCTGGACGCCTGCATGGATGCCCTGGGAGATTGGCAGGACGACGGTGAGGAGGATGCCGGCATTCACGTTGCCGTCATCGGAAAGCCGAATGCCGGAAAATCCTCGGTCATCAACCGACTGATCGGACAGAATCGCCTCATCGTTTCCAACATTGCCGGCACAACGCGCGACGCGGTGGACACGCAGGTCGAAAACGAATACGGTAAATTCACCTTCATCGACACCGCCGGCATCCGCCGACAGGCCAAGATCAACGACAAGATCGAGCATTACAGCGTTTTGCGTGCACACATGGCAGTGGAACGCGCCAACGTCTGTCTGTTGATGATCGATGCCTCCACGGGAATCACCGAGCAGGACGAGAAGATCGCCGGCATCGCGCACGAGGCGGGAAAGGCCGTGATCATCGTCGTCAACAAGTGGGATCTGATCGAAAAGGACAATCACACGGTCAACGAATTCAACGACAGGATCCGTACCGCCCTTGCCTATATGCCCTACGCTCCGATCGTCTATATCTCTGCGCAAACCGGACAGCGCGTGGAAAGCTTGTTTGAGCGCATCAATTACGTTTACGGTCAGTCGGTCATGCGCGTGACCACCGGCATGCTCAACGACGTGCTCGGCGACGCGATGATCCGCGTGCAGCCGCCCTCCGACAAGGGACGCAGACTCAAGATCTACTACATGACCCAGATCTCGACCGCGCCTCCCACCTTCGTCATCTTCTGCAACAACATCCAGCTCTTCCACTTCTCCTATCAGCGCTTCATCGAAAACTGCCTGCGTGAGACCTTCGGCTTCCACGGCACGCCGATCAAGCTGATCATCCGCATGAAGGGCGAGGACGCGGATTAAACTTATTTTTGCGATAAAGGAAGCTTTGACCATGTTTGTAGACAACGTAAAAATCTATATCAAGGCCGGAGACGGCGGCAACGGAGCCGTTTCCTTCCGACGTGAAAAATACGTTGCCGCGGGCGGTCCCGACGGCGGCGACGGCGGACACGGCGGAAACATCGTCTTTCGCGTCGATGAGGGCACGAACACCCTCCTGGCGTTCCGTTATAAGCACAAATTCATCGCCGCGCGCGGCGGTGACGGCAAGGGCGCGAAGTTTCACGGCGCGACCGCGGAGGATCTGATCATCCAGGTGCCGCCCGGGACGCTGATCCGTGATGCCGAGACAGGCAAGATCATTCACGATATGTCCGAGAACGACGGTGCCGATTTCGTCGCCTGCCGCGGTGGACGCGGCGGCTGGGGAAACCGTCATTTCGCGACGCCGACACGTCAGGTTCCCATGTTCGCAAAGAACGGAACCGAGGGCGAGGAGCGCGAGGTGATCCTTGAGCTCAAAATGCTCGCCGACGTCGGTCTGATCGGCTACCCGAGCGTCGGAAAATCCTCGATCCTGGCACGCATCAGTGCCGCCAAGCCCAAGATCGCAGACTATCACTTCACCACCCTCTCCCCCAATCTCGGTGTGGTCCGTACGGGCGGTGAGAGCGGATTCGTCGCGGCGGATATTCCCGGTCTCATTGAGGGTGCTGCCGACGGCGCGGGACTCGGTCACGCATTTTTGCGCCACGTGGATCGCTGCAGACTGCTCTTGCACGTGGTGGACATTTCCTGCTTCGAGGGACGCGATCCCGTCGAGGACATCCAAAAAATCAATCATGAGCTGCAAAGATACAGCCCCGCGCTTGCCGAGCGTCCGCAGATCATCGTCGCCAACAAGATCGATTCGCTTGACCGCGAGGTGGTTGACGTCGACGCGTTCGAGACCTACGTTGCCTCCTTGGGCGTCGAGCTGCGCTACATTTCCGCCATCACCGGCGAGGGTGTGGAGGAGCTGGTGCGCCTGGTTGCCGACCGTCTCAAGGATCTGCCTCCGATGAAGGTCTACGAGCGCGAATATCTGCCCGAGGATGCCTACGTCGACGGCGGCAAGGAAACGACGATCCGCCGCGAGAACAACACCTTCCACGTCGAGGGCGAGTGGCTGAAGAATCTGATGGGACAGATCAACTTCGACGACTACGAATCGCTCAATTTCTTCCAGCGCGTGCTGCAAAACAGCGGTGTCTTCACGGCACTTGAGGCAAAGGGCTGCCGCGACGGCCACACCGTTTCAATCTACGGATTTGAGTTTGATTACGTCAAATAATTTATAAAAAAGAAAGGATACCCGAATATGAACATCTGGCACGATATGGATCCCGCAGCGATCTCGCCGACCGACTTCAATGCCGTCATCGAGATTCCCAAGGGAAGCAAATGCAAATACGAGCTTGACAAATATACGGGACTTCTGAAGCTGGACCGTATTCTCTACACCTCCACGCACTACCCCGCCAACTACGGCTTCATTCCCCGCACCTATGCCGACGACGAGGACCCTCTGGACGTGTTGGTGCTTTGCTCCGAGCCGATCTATCCTCTGACGCTTATCCGCGTCTATCCGATCGGTGTCATGCGCATGATCGACAGCGGCAAGATGGACGACAAGATCATCGCCATCCCCTTCTCCGATCCCACCTACCTCGGCATCACGTCGATCGACGAGCTGCCGTCGCACATTTTTGACGAGATCATGCACTTTTTCAGCGTCTACAAGCAGCTGGAAAACAAGCAGACGGCTGTCAAAACCCTGGGCGGACGCGAGGAGGCCGAGAGGATCATCCGCGAGGCAATCGATTCCTACAACGAAAAATTCGCTCAAAAGCAGTGAATACAAAATCACAAAACCGACAGAGGCGTAAGTCCTCTGTCGGTTTTTTTCATGATTTGATATTTGTTTCTTTCGGATCACCCCAAAAACCAGCCGAGCAGCATCATGCCACCGCCGATCAAGAAGGAAAGAAGGCTCACCAGATGTCCCAGATATTGCTTGATGATGATGGCAACGAAATTAAACAGTCCGATGCCAAACACAAAGCCACCCGCCACGCCGAGGAACATCCATCCGCTGTTCGGATCCTTTCCCCCCACAGCTCCTGCGAGCACGCCAAAGAGGATCGCCGGCAAAAACAGGACGACGAGTCCGAGCACCACCAAAAAGCCGTATCCGATGGGATGCTCCATTCTGAAATTCACATCCGATGCGATGTGGAAGAACGTCCAAGAGTCCCGGGGCGGGATCCAATTGGATCTTTTTTTGTTGTCGCTCATAAGATCTCCCTCCGTATCGAAATCCGATCCCACATCAAGTCAACTCAAGCCTTTTCCTTGACGTCAAGGAACATGGGACAGTGGTCGCTCGTCTTGCAGAGCTCCTCGTCGAGAAGAATGCGGTGCAGCTTGACGTCAACCAGATCAGTGGTCACCGACGCATGGTCAATGGCGGTCATGTCTTTGATGAAGGAGGTCCTGTTCAGATCGTGATTCCAGCATCGGATACCGTCGCTCTTTTCTGCCACCAGCATGCCGCTGGTCATATCCAAGCCATTAAAGAGATATTCAAAATATTTTCCCGTATGAAGCATATTGTAATCGCCCGTGAGGAAGATCGGCACCTTTGGGTACATTCTCCGCAGATGGACCAGCTCGTAGTGCGCGTCCTCCACACCCGGGAGCTGACGCTCGTCGGCCTCGGGATAGAAGTGCAGATTCATATGAATATACTTCTTTCCGGGGCGTTTCTTGTCGGCGTAAAGCGCCCACTGATAGCTCCACATTCCCTTCACGTTGAACAGATGGAAGCGCGTGTCGATCAGCTCGTACTTGTGCTTGTTGTAGAAGAGCGGTGTGGCGTTCTGCTGATAGTCGATCCGATGGTAAATATAGTCACCCATGTTTGCCTTCGGCATCGCGTAAACCGAATCCAGACGTTGCAGGATCAGGGGCTCGGTGAGGTTGCTGACCTCCTGGATGCCCAAAAAATCAGGCTGATACGCAAGATAAAGCGCGCAAAGAATATCCATTCGGCTCTCATAGGGAATGGCTTCGGGATCAAGAGATCTGCGGTCGGAGGTGTGGAGCGCGTTGGAGGACATGACGCGGACATAGGAATCGTCCGCCTTTTTGACGTCACCCATTCCATTTGCCTTGAAATGCTCGATCAATTCATAGAAATTCATGCCTTTTCTCCTCCCTCATTCATCACAAAGTCGGCAAACTGCGGTGCGTGGTCACTGGCAAGGGGCAACGCACTCAGATCCAGCTTGCGATGGAAGATCGGCGTCATCCTGTCTGTGGTCACCGAAATGTGGTCGATGTGAAGCTCGCTCTTCTCACCGTCCTCGGCGACCATCATGGCACTCTCCATGGAAAGTCCGTCAAAGAGCAGGTCAAAGTGCTTGTGCGTTCTTCTCATATTGTAGTCCCCCGTCACGAAGATCGGCACGGTTTCGTACATTCTGCGAAGGTGTACCAGCTCGCGATGCGTCTCGTCCACACCCGGCAGCTGACGCTCGTCCGCTTGATAGTAAAAATGCAAATTCATGTGAATGAAACGCTGCGAGGGATTGTCCTTGGAGCGATAGAGCGCCCAGTGATAGCCCCATAGCATCCCGCCCACGGCAAAGGGGTGAAAACGCGTCTCCAGCACCACGTATTTATGCTTGTTATAGAGCACGGGAAAATGGATCGGCTGATGGAAATGACCGTGATACTGATAGGTCGCAACGTCTCCCGTTACGGTCTCGGGAATGGCGTAAACCGAGCCGATTCTTGCCATCAGCTCGGGCATCATCACGTAAGAAAGCTCCTGCACGCCGAGAAAATCGGGCATAAAGCTGAGATAGACCGCCGCAAGCGTATCCAAGCGTTTTTGGAAGATATTTCCCTTGTCCCGCTCCACTCTGGATTTTCCGTCACCCGTATGCAACGCGTTCGACGTCATCACACGGATCTGGGGGGTATAACAAGGATCGGGCATCCGCATTTTTTCAAAGCCAAGGGATTCGATCTTGTCCATTTTTTCCTGAAAATTCATTTGTTTCTGCTCCTTTCCGTATGCAGCCGAGTCGGATCTCAAAGCTTGTAGGGCTTGAGCTCCACGTTCAAAAGATAATCCATCTGCTTCAGCTTCCAACGAAGTCCCGCCTCGTCGCATTGGTATCCCATGGAGGGCTCATAGCCGATCGACGAGTCACGGTTGACCAGCGGGATCGTCGCCTTTGCGTTCTCGATCTCGCGCAGAGCGATCCGTTCGATCTTTTCGGCACACCTCACGATCTCTTCACGCGTCTGTGCCGCCAGAAGCTTGGTACGCAGAACGTAGAATTCCTTCTGATTGAGCGCGGTGATATGGCAGCGCACGATAAACTCCACCATGTTGATAAAGCGCTTGAGTGCAGCACTCTTGTTTTGGATCTTCTTCAGCTTTGCCAGGGCCTGCTTGGAAAGCGCAAGCGCTTGCTTGTGCTGCTTCAGCTCGTCACGCACCCTCAGGCTGTACGGCGAGGTTCCCACGCGGTCACGGTTGACGGGAAGGGTTCTGTAAATGCCGTTTCCGTAGAGCGCGTCGGGTCTGTTGGGCTGTTTCATTTGCGTCGTCAGACAGAACGGGAAGGCAGGGCCGATGCGGTAGGGCCCGTATTGGTTCTCACTGCTGGCAATATAGTGCCTGTGCGATTCATCCAGATCCTGCCATGCGGCGAGCACCTGCTCATATTCGGTCTCGGACAGGCGTTTTGCCTCATCGGCAAGACGCGTTGCAAAGTCGGCTCTTCCTTCGGTGAAGGTTCCGTTTGCCAAGGAGGCGATGAACGAGGGGGTCATTCCGTAGGTATGTGACTCCATCAAGCCGCAAAGGCCGTATTTTTCATGCGCCTCCAACAGCTTTTGGTTGCGGTCGTCCCATCTTTGGGGGAACGGCTCATAGGGAACGCAGCCAAAGTCCCAGGTCTTGCCAGCCGTGTTGCATTGCGTGTAAAGGCGAATACCGCGACGCTTTGCCACCTCTGCCTCGCTCACGAAATAGTCACCGGGACCCGAGAAGGAAATGGTGTAATCGCGCACGTCGGTCACGCTGTACTCCAGATTCAGCTTCTGGAACATCTCGAAGGTCACCAGAAGCGTGATGTCTGTGGGAAGCGTGTTGACAAGCGCCAAACGGTACTCTGCGGGCGTGCTTCCCCAGTTATAAGTCCAAAATACGATGTCAGCCTCGGGAGATTCGGCACGGATGGTGTCGCGGATCAGCGTGAGCCAATCGACGTAGTCATAGCAGGGCCACCAGCCCGGCGTGGGCTTTCCCGTGGGAATGCCGTCGGCGGGAGCTTTGTTATAGGGTCGGCACTCGACGTGCTCGTCGCGGCTTGCAAACTCGACCGATTCGCCGACGAATACGATGCCCTTGAGTCCGGGTGCATCGCGGAAAATGCCTCCGTAGAGGTCGGAGTAAAGCTCTCTTGCCCCCTCATCCTCGGGATGACTGAAATTTTTGATCGCACAGTAGGCATAGACGTCAATGCCGTATTTGGCCGCACGCTTGACAAGATCTGCAAGCTCGGCGCGATCCTCCTTGCTGCGCACGAAGGAAAGCACGGCGTCATAGCCGTAATGCGCGCAAACCGAGAGATAGCCGTCCGGGAAGACGTCCATACCGTAGCCCGAGTGTACCATACGCGGTGAAAAAATCGGCTTTTCCTCGCTCACGCCCTGCTTCAAAAAGGGCGCACGCGCAAGGTTCATGCGATCCTCAAGCGCATAGAGCGCCTGTGCAATCCCGCGCTCATCGGCAGCAACGATCGAAACAAATGCCTCCGTCACCTCGATGCGGCGCGCCATGTAGCCACTGACGCAGTCGGCATCCAAAGAGATTCTGATTGCTGCCTCCGTCTCGTTGGCAACAACCGACGCATCGATTCCGAACGCCGTTTTGAAATAGGAGATCAGATCGCGAACGGCAATCTGCGCCACCTGACCGTCACAGGCACAAAAAATGCGCACGGGAGCCGTCAGGACCAGCTCGTCGGCGGCGGGAATGCGCTCCTTGTGCCCCGCGATCCGCGCGTGCGGGTTGGCATAACGCTTTCTGAAGTCGTAATTCTTTTCCATGATTTCCATCTCCGTTAAAAATTGAATTTTCGGCCGAGAAGCCGATTCACTTGCTTCAATTGTTATTGTATTATTTTCTCTCGCACTTGTCAAGAGCTTTTTTCAAAAAAGAAATTGAATTTCGAGGGGAGAAAATTTTTTTGAAAAGTTTTCTTTATTTTTTCAAAAAAGGCTTGACAAAGCAAGACAAAAGTAGTATAATAAGCAAGTACGAAAAAAAGTACCTTGCGGCGTTAGCTCAGCTGGATAGAGTGTTTGGCTACGAACCAAAAGGTCAGGGGTTCGAGTCCCTTACGCCGCGCCAACAAAAGACCCGTATCGCATTTGCGATACGGGTCTTTTGTTCTCACGTCACATGACAGAACCCCCGCGAATTGCGAAGCAATTTCGCCGGAACGCGCGCCGAGAATGACGTCCGCTCCGCACAGATTGCGCGCGTTTGGGTTCTGAGTCCCTTACGCATTTGCGATACGGGTCTTTTGTTCTCACGTCACATGACAGAACCCCCGCGAATTGCGAAGCAATTTCGCCGGAACGCGCGCCCACACATAGGAATCAACTCAAAGAACGAAAATACCCGATTCAAAATAAAAGCAAAGAGAATATTTTGTCGGTTTTTATAAGCGCTCCTTCTCAAAAGGATTTCAAAAACATCTCAAAATCAAAAAAGGAACACAGAGTCTCCCCTGTGTTCCCCATTTTTACAGCTCGTCAATATATCTGCACGCGGCAAGTGCGGCAACGGCACCGTCCGCGGTCGCGGTCGAAACCTGTCGGATCGCCTTGGAGCGGCAGTCTCCCGCAACGAAAACGCCGGGAGTATCGGTCAGACATCTCTCGTCGGTGTCAAAATATCCCGCACCGTTGAGCTTTGCAAGATCGGCAAACGCCTCGTTTTCGGGCACCAGACCGATGGCAACGAACATTCCGTCAAGCGCCAGCTCGGTTTTCGTACCGTCTGCCACACGCTCCACGGTAATGCCGGAAAATTCGGGAGTGTCGGCGATCGCGGAAACAACCGTTCCCGTGATGATCTCGACGTTCCCTCTCTTCTGCAGGATCTCCTGCAGGCGCATCTCTCCCGTCAGAAAATCAAGGTTCTGAATGACGTAGACCTTTTTGCAGCTCTCGGAAAGCAGAATTGCCTCCTGGAGTGCCGAGTTTCCGCCGCCGATGAGTGCCACGGTCTTGTTCTTGTAGAACGCACCGTCGCAAACGGCACAAAACGAAATACCGTCTCCGATGAATCTTTCCTCATTGGGCAGGCCGAGATGACGGTGGCGCGCGCCGTTTGCAATGATGACGGCGCTTCCCTGGTAGGTGCTTCCCTCCTCGGTCTCGACAAAGCGACGGTTGCCCTCGCAACGGATCGAGGTCACGTTCTCAATCTCAACGTCAGCGCCCTGCGCCAGCACCTGGCTCACCAGCTTGTCGGCAAGCTCGCTGCCGCTGATGCTCTCAAAGCCGGGATAGTTTTCGACCTTCGGGGAAAATACGATCTGTCCGCCAAACGCGTTCTTCTCCAGAATCAGCACACTCTTGTTCGCGCGTCTTGCATAAACCGCCGCGCAAAGTCCCGCAGGACCGCCGCCAACGATGATAATGTCGTACATAGAATAACTCCTTTACGTTTTGAAATGATGGTTTCCTCAAATCTCTTCAGCGGCGCGCGGGGGAGTCACCTTTTTTCAAAGACGTCTCCCCCGCCGTGCGGTTGCTCGGTGTATTATTGAACTGCAACCGTAGCCTGAATGAACTTTTTGATGTTGGGAACAGACACGAACTTCTCAGCCTCGCCGTTCACCACGCTGACCAGCGTGGGAGCCTGCTTGATCTTGAGAGACTCGGCAAGCGCGACGTTCTCCTCGGCAAGGATCTTGGTGTAGGCAACGCCGGCCTTGCTCAAGAGAGCCTCTGCGATCTTGCAGTTGGGGCAGGTTGCGGATGCGAACAGATAGACGCCGTCGGAAAGTGCTGCTGCATTCTGCTCCTCACATGCGCAAGCGTCCTCGGACATCGGACCGTTGTGCGTGAGCACCGAGGTCGCGATGTTGTAAACCTTGCGCTCCTTGTATTCCTGAGACTTACCGACATTCCAGTTCTTGACGGGACGGTAGTATCCGGTAATACGGCTGTAAACCTCTGCTTCCTTTCCGCACTTGGGGCAAATGAAATGCTCGCCCGCAAGGTAGCCGTGGTCGCGGCAGACGGAATAGGTGGGAGAGAACGAGTAGTAAGGCAGACGGTAGTTTTCTGCGATCTTGGGGACGATGTTTGGGGCGGCCTTCCAGTCGGGAAGCTTCTCTCCGAGATAGGAGTGGAACACGGTTCCCGAGGTGTAGAGCGTCTGCAGGCCGTCCTGAACGTCCAGAGCCGAGAAAATATCGTCGGTGTATCCCACCGGCAGGTGAGAGGAGTTGGTGTAGTAAGGCGTGTCACCCTCGGATGCGCAGATGATGTCGGGATAACGCTTGCGGTCGTGCTTTGCAAGACGGTAAGAGGTCGACTCTGCGGGGGTTGCCTCGAGGTTGTACAGATCTCCGTACATCTCCTGGTAGTCGGACAGGCGCTCGCGCATGTGGTTCAGCACTTCCTTGGTGAACTCCTGCGTTTCCTTGTGCGTCATATCCTTCTTGAGCCAATCGGCGTTGAGTCCGGCCTCGTTCATACCAACCAGACCGATCGTCGAGAAGTGGTTTGCGAAGGTGCCGAGATATCTCTTCGTATAGGGGTACAGACCCTCATCCAAGAGCTTGGTGATGATGGTGCGCTTGATCTTGAGCGAACGCGCCGAAATGTCCATCATGTGGTCCAGACGCTTGAAGAAATCTTCCTTGTTCTCGGCAAGATAAGCGATACGGGGCATGTTGATGGTGACGACACCGATCGAGCCGGTGCTCTCGCCGCTTCCGAAGAAGCCACCGGACTTCTTGCGCAGCTCGCGCAGGTCCAGACGCAGACGGCAGCACATACTGCGCACGTCGGAGGGCTCCATGTCACTGTTGACGTAGTTGGAGAAATAGGGCGTGCCGTACTTCGAGGTCATCTCGAAGAGCAGCTTGTTGTTCTCGGTCTCGGACCAGTCGAAGTCACGGGTGATCGAGTAGGTCGGAATGGGATATTGGAAGCCTCTTCCGTGTGCGTCACCGTCGATCATCGTCTCGATGAAGGCGCGGTTGATCATATCCATTTCCTTCTTACAGTCACCGTACTTGAAGTCCATCTTCTTGCCGCCGACGATGGCATATTCATCCTCGAGGTCGTGAGGAACCGTCCAGTCGAGCGTGATGTTCGAGAAGGGTGCCTGCGTACCCCAACGGCTGGGGGTGTTGACGCCGTAAACAAAGGACTCGATGCACTTCTTGACCGCGTCATAGGAAAGGTTGTCGGTCTTGACAAAGGGAGCGAGATAGGTATCAAAGGAGGAGAATGCCTGCGCGCCCGCCCACTCGTTCTGCATGATTCCGAGGAAGTTGACCATCTGGTTGCAAAGGGTTGCCAGATGCTTCGCGGGTGCCGAGGTGATCTTTCCTCCAACGCCGCCGAGTCCCTCCTCGATCAGCTGCTTGAGTGACCAGCCCGCACAGTAACCGGTCAGCATCGACAGGTCGTGGAGATGGATGTCCGCGTTCTTGTGCGCTGTGGCAATCTCGTCGTCATAGATCTCGGAAAGCCAATAGTTTGCGGTGATCGCGCCCGAGTTGGACAGGATCAGACCGCCGACCGAATAGGTCACAGTCGAGTTCTCCTTCACGCGCCAGTCGATGTTCTTGACGTATTGGTCGACCGTATCCTTGTAGTCCAGAATGGTGGACTTCATGTTACGCAGCTTCTCACGCTGACGGCGGTACAGAATGTACGCCTTCGCCACGTCTGCATAACCTGCCTGCACCAAAACGGTCTCGACGCTGTCCTGAATGTCCTCCACTGCAACCAGACCGTCCTTTACCTTCGGCTCAAAATCCGAGGTAACCTTGAGGGCGAGGAAATCAATGATGTTCGTATTGAATTGGCGCTCACATGCTTCGAACGCCTTTTGGATGGCTTGAGAGATCTTGGAAATGTCAAAATCCGCGATCTTACCGTCACGTTTGTTTACGCGATACATAAATTTTCTCCTTTTCTTTTTTTCGTCATATAATCATCAATCTTCGTCTTCGGACCTTCAGTCCGATCCTCTCACCGCAGCTCGCGGGAGATGGGCTTTTGCCGCAGCGAGGAGTGCTGCGGTCTCGTCGGGGGAAAACGCTTGGCATCCGCTCGCGAGCAGATTGCCGGAGTCTTGAAAGCATTGGATGAAATACGGCTCGTCGCGTCCGATCCACCGACCGATCCCGGAGAAGTCCTCCACCGTGTGGATTCCCTTCACCGCCGTGGTGCGAAACTCATGTGCCACGCCGCTATCCTGAATCAAGCGAATACTCTTCTCAAACACCGCCGCGTCAACGTCACAGCCCACTGCGCGGGAGTAGCCCTCCGGCGAGCTCTTGACGTCCATCGCCACATAGTCGAGAAGTCCCGAATCGAGCACCTCGGCAAGGCGCCCCGGAAGCATACCGTTGGTATCCAGCTTGACAAGATAACCCATTCCCTTGACCTTTTGGAGGAAGGCGGACAGATCGGGCTGCAAGAGGGGTTCTCCGCCCGTGACGCAAACGCCGTCGATCAATCCCTTCCGTCTTTCGAGATATTCCAGCACCTCGTCCTCCATGCTTGCCCCCTTCACCGGATGGCGAACCAGATCGGCATTGTGGCAGAAGGGACAGCGCAGATTGCAGCCTCCGGTGAACACCGTGCACGCAACCTTTCCCGGAAAATCCAAAAGGGTCATTTTTTGGTAGCCTTGTATGTTCATGATTTCAGACCTCTACTTTCGATGCTCATACAGTATACCATACTTTTTCGCACTTGTCAATACCCAAAACACAATATCTTGTGATTTTTTTCAAAAAATTTCTCAACATCTTGTGTTTTGTGATTTTTTTGGTCAAAAATAGACTTTCGCAAAATCCATCCTTGAAAACCGCTTTTCTTCCTTTTATTGATATATCATAAAAGCGTCTGCCGCGAAGCAAAAAAAGCCGATACTTTTTCCAAAAGCTATTGACTTTTCCATGGATTTGTGGTAAAATAGATGGCAAGATTTCAAGCAAAAAACAAATATGTACAGTATGCATCGCAGAGAGTTATTTCGCCTTTGGCGAGGATACCCACACCCTGCGCCTGACAAGCGAGCTTGTCGATCTTCGGGTGGGGTATGCGAAGTGGATTCGCTGAGCAGAAGCTCGCCGCGCCCCATCTTCAAAGCTCCGTAAATATGATGCTCGCTGTTGCATCATAATTTACGGAGGGTTATCGAAGTGGTCATAACGAGGCGGTCTTGAAAATTTGCGAGCATAGCGGTCGCAAAAACTCGGAAAAGCCTTGTAAACACTGACTTTTCGGGCACTCCGAAAGCAACCGAAAACAGCATTTCTAAAAATATTTCTAAAAAAATTGAATATCCGCTGAAATCTGCCACACGGCAGTTCATATACGGAGGGATATCGAAGTGGTCATAACG
>JAZSJS010000052.1:0-5712 GCA_045534435.1 Eubacteriales bacterium | reverse complement strand
CTACAGAGCTATCTTCGAGGGACTTGAGCTTGGCACGGAGGCGACGAGGACGGGCATCATCGACAACGCGAGAAGGTCGGGATATATCGACCTCAAAAAAGACGTTTACACCATTCTCCCGGGCGGCGAGTATCTTATAGAGCAGCTTATGCAGATGAGCATTTCAATGGACAAGTACAAAACGAGCGTGCTCGGTCAGGCTCTCAAAAAGGTCTATCGCGGCGACATAACTATATCGGACAGCGTCCGTCAGGCGTGCGACGAGATATCGCAGGTGTTTGAGAGAAGGGCGGCGACGGTCGAGCTTGACACCGACACGGGCTTTTACGGCGACCTTATCGGCAAATGTCCCGTCTGCGGAAAGGACGTTATCCGCGGAAAATACGGCTACGGCTGTATGGGATACAAGGAGGGCTGCAAATTCCGCTTTGGAAGCTTTATTTGCAAGCGGGCGATATCGGTCTCAAACGCAAAGCTCCTGCTTGAGACGGGCAGGACCGCGGAAATACGGGGATTCACCTCAAAAAACGGCAAAGCCTTCAACGCGAGGCTCAAAATAGAGGGGGACAAGGTCGTTTTCGACTTCCCAAAGTAAATATTTTACAACAATAGATTGAAAATACACGGTGGCGTTGATATCGAGTTGAAGCGTCATCGTGTATTTTATACAAACGGATATTTGCTTTTTCGTGCAAATGGGAGAATTTTTTCCAATAACGGTTTATATCGGTTTTTACGTTCCGTCTTGAAATATTAGAAACATCTTATAATTTATATGCCCCGAAGGAATTTTCCTTCGGGGCTCAGACTGTCGAAAAAGCCGTTCTACCGCAAGCGATAAAAATAAAAAAGAAAATAAACCGAACAATTGAAAGGTTCAAATATATTATAAATATAAGCGCAAGGCATTCGTCGAGAAAGCCTTGCGCTTGCTTGCTTTTTCCGTTCTTGCACTCTGGCGTACCCCCGTACGCCGACGAATGCAAGAACGAAAAATATACCTGCCTTTTTCGAAGTTTCCCAGCGTGTCGAGATTTTCTCGACACGCTGAGCCTGCGAGGAAGCCTCGCAGGCGATATTCGTATAGGTTACTTTCCAACGCTTTCGGCTTCGGTCTCGGCTCCGTTGCCGTTGCCGTCGGGAATGCTTGACACGTTGGATTCAAACGCCGTGTCCTTAGACAAGGTATCGATCGCGTCCTCGCAGAAATAGTCTCTCGGGTCTACCGCAAGACCGTTCACGGTCATCTCAATGTGAAGATGAGGCTCGTCTGCAAGCTCGGCGATAGCAGATTCGCCCACCTTGCCTATCTGCTGACCGCACTTTACGGTGGAATCCACCTCGATTCCATCAGAAAGAACGGGATCGAGATTCTTGTAGAAGGTAAATATCTCGTCGTCGTGCGCGATAGCCACGCAGCGTCCCATAAGCGCGTCGTCCCAAACCTTTGCCACAACACCGTCTGCCGCCGCAAACACGGGCGCGCCGTCCTCTGTGGCGATGTCGATGCCGAGGTGTACGCGGTAATCACCCATAGTGTCCGACCAGACCTGAATTGTCGCGTCGTGTCCCTTGACGATAGCGCCGGCGCCAACGGGCAGAGCAAGCTCAAATTCCTCGGGCTCAGCACCGACGGGAGCCTCACTCTCGTCGTTGTGAACGGGCGCTTCGACGGTGCCGTCGACTACGCCGTTGTCTTTTTCGGTGTTGTTCTCGAGCTTGTTGTCCGTCGCAATATCGGTGTCAACACCGTACTTCTTTTTGGCTCGGTTGGTCGCGATGCTCACCGATAAGATCACCGCAAGAACAAGCACCAGACAAAGCGTGGTGATGACAACGCCCTTTTTTCCCGATGCCTCCTTGCATTTCTTTGCAAAATTGCTTTCCTTGAATTTTTCCCACATAATAAATCTCCTTTTTGTGTACGTCTTGGTATCCACTCGATGTGGTTACAGTCATATTTTCTGCCACGTATCCCTGCTTTATACAAAAAAGAAAAAATTTTAGATAAGAGACGTTAAATGAATTACAAATTGCAGTTTATCTGTTTCTTTTTTTGTTCATTTCTTTCCGCTGGTGCAAAGAAATGAACAAGAAAACATTTCGGCAAATCAAAATTTGAGTTTATAACCGCGTTATGTCGCAAAATATCAAATGAAAAACGGAGGCTCTTGCATATTAGCAAAAACCTCCGCCGCTTTATGACGATCAGCTTTCTTCTATCGCATCAAAAGTTTCTCTTGAGCGGAATATGAGCGAGATACACCATACGCCCGCAAGAGCAACTATCGTATATATGATTCTGCTGAGGACCGTCATAGGACCGCCGCATATCCACGCGACGAGGTCAAAATTGAATATTCCTATGCTTCCCCAGTTAAGAGCGCCGATCACCGTAAGAGCGAGTGCTATTCTGTCTATCATCATCATAGTAAAAAACCTCGGTTAAGCAGAATTATCTTTGAAATCCGTTAAAAACGGTAAATTTGAATTTAGAAAACTTTCATAGGTGATCCATTTGCCCGTGAAAGCGGGCTGTTATTATTTTTTCCGCAAAGCGAGGGTTTATGTATCGAAGAAATAATTTCAAAAAATGAAAATTTAAGTCTGTATTTTTGTAATATTACGTATTGACTTTTTTAAAAAAGTCTGTTATAATATTTCAATGTAAGCAACATTTCAAGGTGTGGCGCAATTGGGGAGAAAAATCGACTGCCGCCTGTGGCGGAGAAAAGGAGATTTTTCGAGTGGCAGCAACTTGGCGAGGACGAGAGAATTTATTCTCGAAGGCAGAGCCTTAGTTGCAACAGGAAGCGCGCGCGGTTTTAGTTTCACAAGCGGACAATTGCGCGAGCTTTAAACAATTTAATATCTTATCGGGGTGTGGCGCAGTTGGTAGCGCGCGACGTTTGGGAACATGCAGGCAGTTTCCTGCCGTGAGTTTTCTAAAACGTTGAAAACCCTTGAAAACATTGACTTTTTCGGGTGTTACCCTTTTCAAAAAAACACCGACAAAATGTTTTGACCACAGATTTGACCACTTACGGAAAAGACCTAAAAATCGAATATTTTTCACACTTCGGGGTGTGGCGCAGTTGGTAGCGCGCGACGTTTGGGACGTCGATGCCGCAGGTTCGAATCCTGTCACTCCGACCAAAAAGCCTTGAAAACATTGTGTTTTCGGGGCTTTTTACAATATACCAATTTAATTGAGGTGAATATCAAAATGGCAAAAGAGTTTAAAGTCTTTTTCTCTTGGCAATCTGATTTATCAGCCAACCAAACAAAACTTTTCATCGAAGAAAGCATCGAAATGGCAAAAAAACTTTTGCCTGATTCGATAACACTTATTCCAGACGAAGCTACACGTAATCGTTTAGGATCACCAGATATAATGAATTCAATTTTTGAAAAAATTGATGACTGCGATTTGTTTATCGCAGATGTCAGTATTGTGGGGCAATACTCCCTGCCTGCCGAAGAAGGAGAAGATCCTATAATCAAACATCTCCCCAATCCCAACGTTCTTCTTGAATTAGGATATGCTGCAGCGCGCATTTCTTGGGACAGATGTATTTGTTTTGCTAATACTAAATTTGGTTCTGTTTCACAATTGCCTTTCGATTTAAATCACAGAAGAATAACCGACATTTCATATGAAAACAGTACTCGTAAGCAGAAAATTTCTGATATCGCAGAGATAATCAAATCAACTGTACTCGCTTACATAGATAAACCTATTGCAAAAATCGGATTCGCACACCACATGATAGGCTGTTTTGATTTTAATAGTGGCGACATTGTAGGTGAAATTATTCCTTATAACAACGTCACCATGGATGCGTATTGTAGAAAAACTCAAACATTACTCGAAAAAGCCAAAGCAACAGTTATTGAAATTTCAGAAATCAAACTTCCTGCTAAAACAATTGTTGTGGAAGAAGATTTTGAAGAAAAAAATGGGGACATGACTATCGGTGATATTTTAAAAGATTCTGAATTGTCCAGACAAATTTCGTTAATAACATCAAATGCCCATGATGTAAAAATTGACAAAGAATATATAAATGCAAATACAAAAAAACACTTTGGCATAGATATTGAAGATAGCTTTTATAATGTAGGCAATTTACAAGAGTGTTCATCCATTATCCCTCATACCCCTCCTTCTTTAGAAGGATCAGATTTAGAAAAGAAAAAATTTAAGTTGATTGAACAATTAGATGGTATGTTTGCAAAAATCGAATTAAGAGAAGTTTTTCGAAAATTATTTGATGATATCCTCATTATTCCACTGTCGATAAAAAACGCGTCAACAAAAAATGACGAAAGAATATCGATTAATATTAAAGTTAACCAAGGAATGCCTATACGTCCCACATCAAAGTTTTTTGATCCCGATTATGCTGGATTGGAAGGATTGGTATACGACGAGCATTTGATAAAAGAACTATTGAAACTGCCAGAAAGCAGTCTAATCAAGTACGATTCATCATTTTCCAGAGAAGCAATATCCCCAGTTGTTCCTCGTCTTCGTATGCCAGCCGTGGATGCATTCGGATATATGTCATCTCCATCATCAGATTCTGAAGATTACGAGCAAGAATTACAAGACTATATTCAAGATATTGATGAGGATTCGGGCAATGAATTTAGTTTTTCTATAGGAGCCTTGCGTCCAAATGAAACAATTTGGCTTGATAAAGTATTGCTAATTAAGCCTGTGGACGGAATAATAACGATTGATTACTCATTGAAATCAAACAATACAACTGGATATATATCAGGCTGTCTTTGCTACAGTCAAAAGGATTTATAGTCTTTTCTTTGCCTACTGCACCGCAAAATTTGAGGGCTGACCGCTTTGGGTCAGCCCTTCTTTCGTTTAGGCATTAGCTGCTTTTTTCATCTCTGCAATTTCCGCTTTCATGGTTTTTATCAGCTCGGCAAGCTTTTCCTCACATTCTTCTCGTGTCTTGGCATATACGTTTTTGGATATGCGTTTGCCGTTGACTCGCGGCGTGAACCGCCCTTCATAGAGGTGGTCGTTTATCATCGTCACGCATCCCGTGCCACTCTTGCGTATCTTGCCCTTGTAGGGCTCAAATTCCTTCTCTGGCGTGGCTTTCGTGGGGGCGGGTTCACTTGCCTTGGGTGGTTCCACGCTTTGCGTGAATTCGGGCATCTGTGCGTTTGTACCGCCGATCTCTCGGTCAATTCTCACGGCTGCCTGCTGTTGCATAGTGTCGGTGATATGGCTGTAGATGTTGAGCGTGGTCTCCGCGCTGATGTGGCCTATCATAGCGGAGAGAGTTTTGATATCCATGCCGTTTTCAAGCGCCATCGTAGCGAAGGTATGGCGCAGGTCGTGGAAGCGGATCTTCTTGCACTGCGCTCGCTTCAATATCTTTTGGAATTTGCCGTATATCGAGTCGGGGTTTCTCGGCTCACCTTCCTTGACGGGCGATGGGAACACCCACTCGCAGGTGGCGGTTTTCTTATGCTCCGCAAGGATATCCAGCATATCGGGCGGCAGAATGAGCGTTCGTATCGAGGACTTCGTCTTGGGCTTGGTGATCTGGGTCTGTGAGCCCTTCTTGACCACCTGCCGTCTGATGTTGAGCTCGCCTGTAGCGAAGTTGACGTCCTTCCACTGAAGTCCGAGTATCTCCCCTCGGCGAATACACGTGGTCAGCTCGAGGAGGAAGAATT
>JAZSJS010000118.1:0-2607 GCA_045534435.1 Eubacteriales bacterium | reverse complement strand
CCATAATTTCACCTTTCGATACTATTTAATAATCATATCTTTTTCGTCGCAGTCAATGTCAGCGGAAGTTACTTCTTGCAATAAATCTTGATGGCTTCGGAAGCGAATTCCGCAGTACCTTCACCGTGGCTATCAATGTTGTTTTTGAATCGCTCATCGCAGATGTACATCTGACCAAGCCCTGCGAGGATGTCGTCGGTGCAATGATAAAAATTTGCGGTGATATAGTCCTGCAGTTTCTTTACGAGCTGCTGTGCCGCATCGCGGTCAGCGCTCTCGCCGCATTTCTTGCACTCAGCAAATTCAGCAAAGACACCGTTCATCCCGACAAGAACATCGTTCCATTTGTCTTTGGAGTAGCCTGATGTCTTTTTCTGACTCTCCTTGTAAGCGTCAGTGCTGCCGAAACGTTGATTTGCCTCGTTCTCATACTGCTGACGGGCAATCTCGTATTCCCTGTTGTCAAATGCACTCATTGTGATCTCTCCTTGTTCTGCTTGTTCCAGAGCTGCGATCAGCCGTTCCAAACGCTCTTTCTTCAACGTCAGCAACTGCTTCTGTTTTGCAATCGCGTTTTGTTTGTCGTAATTCGTCGAGGCGAGAATCTTCGCAATGCTTTTCAAAGGAAAATCCAGTTCACGGTAAAACAGTATCTCCTGCATCCGTTCCAAGGATGTTTCATTATAAAACCGGTAGCCGTTTTGCTCGTCAACATAGCTCGGCTTCAGCAAACCGATCTCGTCGTAATAATGCAGTGTGCGCACACTGACACCGGTAAGCTCGGCAAATTCTTTGATCTGTAGTTTCATATCTTCACCTCGGCTATGAGTATACACTATAACGTTACGTCAGAGTCAATACTATTTTACACTGTTTTTTTTAAAAGGTAAAGGACGCGGGACCGTACCACATCACGGCAGAAGACATTAGATTTCTTCTGTTTACATGCCTTTTCTTTGTCTACTGCGATGCAAAATTTGATCTTTGGTAACTTGCATTAGAGTTAGAAAACGAAAAAATCCGATGCGAAATCGCATAATTCCTCATCGGCTTTTAATAAATACTCACATTATTCTCGTTTTGTTCATTTGTCGACCATTTCCGCTAATAATTGTCTTCCCGCTACACCGATGCCGATTTTCCATACCTGGACACCGGTTGCTTTTTCGTATATATAAACAATCGATTTGTACAATTCCGGACTTTTATCACAATGCGAGGTGTCAAAACGGTACTCATATCTATCCCAATTGCAGAATTTGTGAACATCGTAGGTATTAAAATCACAACAGATAAATTCTCGAAGTCCTTCGTCATTCTCTAAAATATGATCATAAGAGGCTCCCAAAAGCAACATTTTAAAAGTCCATGTACATTCATAATTCCAGAACTCATCATTTTCAGGATCACCACATTCGATATGGAAGAAATCAGTCATTGAGTGATCCCAAAATTCCGCGAAACTGTCAGCAGAAAGACCGTGATCTAAAAGCATTTTCAGAGCAAAAATAGCATTTTCATTGGTGACAAATGCAAATTCCCACAGTGGATTTATGCTGTTTGAACCATCGTACGGAACCCTTGGATTATCTACATCCATTCCGTATTTCAAAAACAACTCTGTCAATTGCGGTAATTCCACACTGTCAAAATCTTGCGAGCCACAAACAACGTCGCCGTAGATGTGATCGAGCAAAGACCACCCGTATAATTCTGTACCGCCCAAGGGGTCTGCGCCTTTCTTCAACAATTCTTCAACTACGGCAAAATCAATATGTTCTTTCGCGCATGCGTCAGACAGTTTTTTGTTCAGTTCAATTTCATCGGGAGTATATGTGTCCTCGTATTTTTGTGTTTCTTCTCGTTCATACTCGTTAATATATTTGTGCTCACTCATTTTTGCACCTTCCATACATTTTACTGCAATTATTATACCATCTTTCTATCTTTTTCTCAATCCCTTTTTCTTTGTCTACTGCGATGCAACGGTTGATACAAGTATAGATTTGGCGGCGCGTTTGAATATCCGTATCCGTATTGGAAAGAATACCTAATATCAAATAAACGGAGGTAATGAAATGTTCAAACACGAAAAGTTGCTATTTCATCCCGTGGAGGTGGAGAGACCAAATCCGCAGTACGCGGCACTTTTGCAGGAACAGCTTGGCGGCGGCAACGGCGAGCTGAAGGCGGCGATGCAGTATATGTCCCAAAGCTTTCGGATCAAAGATCCTGAAATCAAGGACTTGTTCCTTGACATTGCGGCAGAGGAGCTGGGGCACATGGAGATGGTGGCGCAGACCATTAACCTTTTAAACGGTCACGACGTGGATGCCGCAAAGGTGCCCTGCGGTGAGATCCAGTCCCACGTTCTGCTTGGTCTGAACCCCGGTCTTATCAACGCTTCGGGCTATTCCTGGACGGCGGATTACGTTACGGTGACCGGGGATCTGTGCGCCGACCTACTCAGCAATATCGCATCCGAACAACGTGCGAAGGTGGTATATGAGTATCTTTACCGCCAAATTGATGACAAAAAGGTGCGCGAGACCATCGATTTTCTCTTGAACCGCGAGGAAGCCCACAACCAGATGTTCCGCGATGCCT
>JAZSJS010000002.1:0-29158 GCA_045534435.1 Eubacteriales bacterium | reverse complement strand
TGGCCATTAGTATTGTCTTCCTAAGACCGCTTGGCCTCCGACTTCCGTATTTCTTTGCCTGATCGATTGCGATCTGCAAACGGTTGACGGCGATCGGATACTCTGCACGAACGTAAACGTAACCCTGATTTGCGCCGATCGCATAGCCGGCAATTGCCATTGCCTCGACCAGAGCGTGGGGGTCAACCTCGAGGATCGGACGGTCCATGAACGCACCGGGGTCTCCCTCGTCTGCGTTACAGCAAACGTACTTCTGCACGTTGCCGCGGTTGCCCGAAGCAAACTTCCACTTCAAGCCGGTCGGGAAGCCTGCGCCTCCGCGTCCGCGCAAGCCGGAATCCAGAATGGTCTGGATGACTTCGTCGGGCGTCATCTCGGTCAAAGCCTTACCGAGTGCTGCGTAACCGTCCATCGCGATGTACTCTTCGATGTTCTCGGGGTTGATCACACCGCAGTTGCGAAGAGCCAGACGGTGCTGGGATTTGTAGAAAATGGTGTCATTGAGCGAAGCGTGTGCTTCCTCTGCGCCTGCCTTGTTTTCTGCAGCGCCGGTGTCGTTGTAGACAAGTCTCTCAACGATACGGCCCTTCAGAAGGTGCTCGCTGGCGATCTCTGCCACGTCATCCACGGTGACGTTGCTGTAGAACGTGCCATCGGGATAAACGATGACGACCGGACCGAGCGCGCAAAGACCAAAGCATCCGGTCTGAACGACCTTTACTTCCTCTGCCAAGCCCAGCTTTTCAATCTCAGTCTGAAAAGCGGCTTGAATTTTCGGGCTTCCGGAAGAGGTACAGCCCGTACCGCCGCAAACCAATACATGTGAGCGAATCATATTTCCGATACCTCCAAATTATTTCTGCGCAGCGGTAATCGTGTATTCTTCCACGATCTTGCCGCCCTTGATGTGCTCCTTGAGCACCTTCTCTGCCTTTTCAACGGTCATCTTGACGTAGGTGACCTTTTCCTTGCCGGGCTCGCTGACCTCGACGATCGGCTCATACTGGCAAAGACCGATGCAACCCGTCTGGGATACTACGACCTTCGCATTGAGTGCTTCGCGGTCTACTCCCTCAACAAATGCGTTGAGAACGGGGCGCGCGCCTGCTGCGATACCGCAGGTTGCCATGCCAACCACGATGCGGGTGACTTCCCCTCCCTCGCGAAGAACGATCTTGTCCTTCATCTTGTCTCTGATAGCCGCAAGTTCTGCCAAAGATTTCATAGCTTCATTTCCTTTCCTTCTTCATAATTCTTCATTAATTTGTAGATAAATTTTCGTATTGCTCTCCCAAATACTGCGCGATCCACTGAATGATCTCGGGACTGCTCAGCGGGATTTCCTCACCGAGGATCTCGCGTAGCTGTCGGGTGTCGAGAGTAACGCGAAATCTATCCGAAGTGTGAAGAAATTCAAAATCGATTTCCGGACTTCCCTGTATCAGGGTCGTCATGGTGGAAACGATGTCCCCCAAGGGGGTAAAATCAATGTGATGTTTGTAAAAGAGTGCTGTCAGCTCGGTGCCGTGGGTGTCCGGAAAGGCATCCTCGTGGCGTGACGTGATGCTGACGTGTCCTCCCGTTTGCTCTGCCGCCATCTTGAGCAGCGGAATGCCCATCCCCACCTTGCGTGTTTTTCGCGTGGTGCAAAAGGGATCGACCACACCTCTCAAGATCTCCTCCGTCATTCCGCATCCGTCGTCGGAAACGGTCATGGTGAAGGTTTCCTCGGTCTCCTCCAATCGGATCGAGATCAGCGTTGCCTTCGCTTTCACGGAGTTCTTGGCGATATCCAGAACGTTGAGCGATAATTCCTTCATGACGATCTCCCTCCCAACAATCGAAACAGCTGTCCTCGAACAAAATCGCCGCTGTATGGCTCGTCCTCAAGCTCAAAATACTGTTGCTTGTCGCGAATATCCCAAAGATAATGCGCGTCCGAGCCAACCGTTATCGGTAGCTCCCGAAGCCGCGGATAGCAATTCCTGTATTCCTCGATCTTCTCGGCAAAGTGAAACTCCGCCGCATGAAAATCGGGAGTATCCGGGAACGTACCCAACGTGGCGATGATGCCGTTCCCCTCACGGTCCACGTGAGCGGGAATGCAGATTCCGTTGTATGCCTCCACCAACGGCGGAACGTCGTCGATGGGAATTTGCGTTGCGTTGGAAAGCAGGTCCTCCTCTTGTCCGATCACCTCATCGTTCTCGTCCATAAGAAGCTGTTCTCCAAAGATGTCCACACGGTTTTTGAAGCGGATCCGCAGCTTGTCCACCTCGTCGTTGAAGCGCAAGGCATCCTCCAAGCGCTCAAACAGACACACCACGTGAATATCCTCCGCCGTCGTCAATTCCATTCCCGCAACGGGAATGATGCCGTACTTCCTTGCCGCCGCGAAAAACGCGGGACAGTTCCGACAGGAATTGTGATCGGTCAGAGCAACGATCTGCAAGCCCGCAAGTGCCGCCATGCCGGCAATGTTGCCAGGAGTCATGTCGTTATCGGCACAGGGAGACAGGCAGGAATGGATGTGGAAATCGTAATAATAACGGTTCATGGATTCAAGCTCGCCAGCTCTTTGGCAAGCTCATACGCGGTCTTTTCGGACGTGTAAATATTGACGCCCTTCGCCTCGGCGGTATTCCGCACGCTCTCCTCAAGGGTGACACCCTCTGCGAGAATGATGACGGCAACGTCCACCAGCGTTGCGACCGCAACGATATTGACGTTGGACATGATGGTGATCCACACGTTGTCACACGCGGCACGTCCCATCACCCAACTGAGCAGATCTCCGATGTACACACCGGAATAGCTACGCGACTCGTCTCCCACCGTAACGGGAGTCAATTGCAGTGCCTTCGCCATTTCTCCGACTGTCATTTCTTCTGCTCCTTATTTTGATTCTTTTGTTTGGTATTGGTCTTGCGGACCTTCTCAACCGGGCAATCCTCTCTTTGCGCCTTTCCGCGCACGATATCCTCCGCAAACGCACGGCAGTTTGGTGCACCGCAGGCACCGCAATCGATCCCGGGCAGCTCGGCGCGAATCTTTTGAATCTCGGACATCATGCGAAGCGATTCTCCGAAATTCTCGCTCAAGCGATGAATCGGACGGTAGGTCGGCATCTCATCGAAGAAATAGCCTTGCGGAATGTATTCCCCATCCTCTTCTCTCAAAAAGGTTTGAGAAACCGGCAGATATCTGCGAAGTGTTTGCAATCTTGCCTTTGCCACAAAGGGATTTTCCACCGCCATGACGCCGCCGACGCATCCGCCGGGACAAGCGTTCAGCTCCACAAATTCGAGCGTGGAGATGTTTCCGTTGTCCAGCTGCTCCAGCACGCGCATCACGTTCTCGATTCCGTCAGCCGCCAGATACTTGTCGTTGAAGATGGCAGAGGATTCTCCGCCCGACGTTGCCCAGCTGATTCCGATCATTCCCGATTTGGAAAGCGGAACGGGAGTTTTCCCTCGTTTCATGACATTCAAGAGACTGAAGTACACGTCGCTGACCGACACAACCTCATTGATCTCGCTTTTGTATTCGCCAAAGCCGTTGCGAATGTAGCTGACCTTTGCAGGACACGGCGAAATGAAGCAAACGCAAATATCATCGTCACTCAACTCGGGATGCTCTTGCTTTGCCTTCTCTCGCGCCATTTTTGCCGCGATCTCCATCGGAGGAAGGATCTGCATGATATGCTCCTTCAAGGTCGGATAACGCAACGAGATCAGTCGCAGAACCACGGGACACGCCGAGCTGATCACGGGCTTCGTGATCCCCTCGGTCTTCAGGTACAGGCGCGTATATGCGGAAACCAGCTCCGCCGCCTGTGCAACCTCCACAACGGAATCAAATCCGAGGTCGTAAAGTCCTTGAAGGACGTAATCAATGTCGTCCAGCTCCTCAAATTGACCGTAGAGCGTCGGTGCGGGGAGTGCGATCTTCCATTTGTAGCTCATCACCGAATCCAGCTTGCTGTAATTCGCCTTTTTCGCTTGGTTCGTACAGTTCCGAATACAAACACCGCAGTCGATGCAACGGTTGGGATCGATCTTTGCATGACCGTCCAGAATCCGAATGGCTTCGGTGGGACAGTGCTTCATGCAGGTCGTGCAACCCGTGCATCTGGAAATATCCAAAGAAACCGAATGCTCGTATGTATTCATAAGAATCGCAACTCCTTTCTTTTTCGGATGTTGTTTGTGAGAATGTCCTTCGTCACAGATTGACCGTCATCAAAATGCACGTGCCCTTTCCAAGAGCGGAGTCAATCTGCATCGAGTCGGTATAGCGCTTCATGTTGGGCAAGCCCATGCCTGCTCCAAAGCCAAGGGAACGGATGTTGTCCGGTGCCGTGGAAAAGCCCTCCTGCATCGCAAGATCAATGTTGGCAATTCCGGGACCGTTGTCCTTCAGGACGATCTCGATGCGATCCTCGTAAATCAGAACGTCAGCCTCACCGCCGCCTGCGTGGATGACCATATTGATCTCTCCCTCATACATGGCGATCGAGACCTTTCGAATGATCTCGGGAGCGATGCCGAGCTGCCGCAGATTTTTCTTGATCTGCACGGACGCCTGCCCTGCGGACGTAAAATCGTCTCCATCCACGACGAAATGGAATTTCACAGCCTCATTCATAGCGTTTTTCCGTTCTCGTTCAAGCCGTTTGCATACAGCTTGCCGCAAGCCTCATACATTCTTTTGCGGGATTTCATCAACACGAGTCCGCTTTCGCGCGCCAGCTCCACCATTTCCTCCGTGGGAACCTTGGAGCGAACGAACACGATGCACACCATGTCCATCATGACGGCAGTGCGTACCACCTGTGTGTTGACCAGACCGGTGATCAGCACCGCCTGATCCTTGACGTAAGCCAGCACGTCACTCATCATGTCGCTTCCGCACGCGGAATAGACGTCGCGCTCGAGCATATCTTCGCCGCAGACGACCTCTGCATCGAGCAATTCTTTAATCTGTGCGATTTTCATTTAATGTTCCCGCCCTTTCAAACGAACGTTGTATTATTTATATTTTGCGAGAATGGTGTCGACGTCATCAACCGTCAGTCTTCCGTAAACCTCGCCGTTGACGGTAAGAACGGGTGCCAATCCACAGGCACCGATGCAGCGCGTTGCCTCAATGGAGTACTTTCCGTCGGGAGACGTGCTTCCGATCGGAACGTTCAGCTTCTGCGAGATCGCTTCAATGATGTCTCCCGAGCCCTTGACGTAGCAAGCGGTTCCGAGGCAGACTGCGATTGCATACTGACCGTCGGGATTGAGCTTGAACTGTGCGTAGAAAGACACGATTCCAAAGATCTCCTCCAGAGAAACTCCGGTCTTTGCAGCAATGATCTTCTGAACCTCCAGAGGAAGGTAACCGTAGATCTCCTGCGCCTCCTGAAGAATGGGCATCATTGCTCCCTTTTCTCCGGCGTGTTTTTCAATTACGGCGAGCAGTTTTTCTTCTTGCTCTTTTGTTCCGTGAAATTCGACCGTAGTCAATTTCTTTTTCATAATTCAAAAACCTCCTGAATTTAATAATGAACCATCGGAACGGACCTGACACACGTGCGCTTTGAAGCATGCTGCGGGTGCTTCCTCACACAGGCGCGCCAAAAAAAGCCGTTCTCAAATACGGACGGATATATTATAACATATTTTATTTTAAAAATCTATACTTTTTCAAAAAAAATGTGAATTTTTTCACAATTTCTTTGAAATATCGAGAAAAAGCACAAAAAGCCGTATTTTTCAACCAAAAATCGGGGCAAAAAACGGCTTTTCGCGCTTCTGTTTCCGGCTTTTTCAGAGCAATCGCTCAAGAACGTCGGCGATCGCGGCGCTGGCTCTTCCCTTTCCGTAAACCGCTGACGGCTTTTTCATGGCAAGATATTCCTCCGAGCCCTCGGAAAGCAGGCGATCGGCAAGCGTGAAGATCCCCTCCTCCCCGCTTCCCACCAGCCTCAGAACACCGCTTCGGAGTCCCTCGATCCGCTCCGAGGAATAGCGCATCACAAGCGTCGGGACTCCCAACGCTGCCGCCTCCTCCTGGATTCCGCCACTGTCGGTCAGGATCAGGTCGGCTCTTGAGAGCAGATGGTGGAAGGTCACGATCTCGGGTGGCTCGATCATTCTGATGCGCGGGACTCCCGCAAGGATCTCCCGCGCGGCATCCCGCACTTGCGGATTGTGGTGAACGGGAAAGATGGCGGTCACGTCGGGATGCGCCTCCACGGTCCGCCGCAGTGCGCGAAGCATTCCGCGGATCGGCTCTCCCCAGCTTTCTCTTCGATGCGCAGTGAAAACAACGATCCTCTGCCCCTCCGGAAAGCTCCACGCAAGCCTCGGCTTCTTTTCGGTCAGCGTGATCCTCAGCGCGTCAACAACGGTATTTCCCGTGACAAAGATCCGCGATTCGTGCTTTCCCTCCCGGATCAGATTTTTCTTTGCCGTGACCGTCGGAGAAAAATGATACTCGGCAAACAGAGAGATCGCCTGTCGATGCAGCTCCTCCGGGAAGGGTGCGTGCATCTGATAGGTCCTCAGACCCGCCTCAACGTGTCCCACGGGGATCTGTCTGTGAAATGCCGCAAGCCCCGCCGCAAACGCGCTGGTCGTGTCCCCTTGTACCAAAACGAGATCCGGCATCTCCGCCGCAAGGATCTCATCCGCACGTCGCAGAATCTTGGCGGTCACGCTCGAGAGCGTCTGCCCCGTTTGCATCACGTCCATATCGAAATCCGGCTTGACCGAAAATGCCTCCAGCGCGCTGTCTAGCATCGCGCGGTGCTGACCGGTTGAGAGTACAAAAATCTCGTACGTTTCCCGTTTTCTCATCTCTCTGATCAGCGGACAAAGCTTGACCGCCTCGGGACGCGTTCCCATCACGATCATGATACGTTTCATTCCATCGCCTCCTTTTTTTCATCGTTAAAGTGTACGATCAAAGGCAGGGGTTTAGAACAAGAAACGCACGCAAGTGCCGACGACGGCATCCTGCGTGCGAAACGATCGTTTTGAGTTATTTTTTCTGTTGACGGCACCAGATCTTCATCACCAGGCGGTGCGGAAGAAGCTTGGTCAGAAGCACCTGAGCGCGGATCGAGAAGCCGCAGACAGAGACGTCCTTTCCTCTCTTCATATCGCGCAAGGCACGGCGGATGACCTCCTCCGGTGTGAAGAACTTGTTGTAGTAGGTGATGGTATCATCCTTGACGGCATGGTCGAAAAATTCGGTCCTCACCCATCCCGGGCAGACCGCCATCATGCGAACACCTCTCGACTTCAGCTCCACGTTGAGCGCGCGGCTGAAGCTCAGCACAAACGCCTTGGTCGCGCCGTAAACACAGATATACGGCACGGGCTGGAAGGAGGAAAGCGAATCGAGCTGATAGACCTCGCTTCCCTTTTGGAGATAGGGCAGCGTGGCGTGTGTCATGCCGACGTAGGCCTTGGTGTTGAGATCGATCATGCGGTAAAGCGTCTCGGTGTCCATATCGGAAAAGGCACCGAATCTTCCGACACCGCTGGCATTCACCAGCACGTCCACCACCGGCTTCTCCTCCTCCAGAAGACGCTGATATGCAAGGACGCTCTCCTCCTTCGTCAGATCCAGCGAGATCGGACGGATCCTCGTGTTGAACTCGTCGCGCAAGGCTTCGAGACGGTCGGTGCGCCGCGCGATCACCCAGACCTCGTCAAATTGCTTTTCTTTGCAAAGCTGTATCACAAACTCGCGCCCCATACCCGAGGACGCACCCGTAATCACTGCGATTTTCATGCTTGATTCCCCTGTTTTCCCTTTTTGACAGTCTCTCAAAGCACCAAGTGCATAGGCAGACCATTTTCATAGCGGCATTCCGCCTCGCCCTGAATCAAGGGCAAGAGATAGCGACAGCAGGCATCGGTGACGTGATTTCCCTCCCCGTTGATGAAGGCATCGTCGACGTATCGGATCTTGTTCGCGATCACAGAAACGTCCGAGTGTCCAACCTCCATGCAATAGGGCTCATCAGAGGTGCGGATCGCGGTCATCATCTCACGTGTGACGCCCTCGCTTGCCGCCTTGACAGCCGCGCGTCCGATCCTCACAGACTCCGAAAGGTCGGTTTCCGATGCCACGTGCGACGCGCAACGCTGCGGCAGATTCAGTTCGATCGAACGCACCTTGCATCCGATCTCTGCCTTGACAGCCAGCTCCAGAGCCTTTCCGGTTCCCGCAAGATAGGCGTGACCGAAGGCGTCCTTCGCACCGGTTTGTGTACCCTCGCCCACATAATGTCCGTCGGCAAAGCGAATGCCCTCGGAGACCGCCACCACCACGTTGGGATGCTTGGCAAGCGCGGCACGGACGTCAGCGAAAAAGCGTTGCATATCAAAGGTGCGCTCGGGAAGATAGACCAGGTCGGGCTCCACACCGTTGACGACGCGTCCGATGGCAGACGATGCGGTCAGCCAGCCTGCATCACGTCCCATGATCTCGATGATCGTCACCGCGGGAATGCGGTAGACCGCACAGTCGCGGATGATCTCCTGCGTCGTGACCGCGATATATTTCGCCGCCGAGCCAAAGCCGGGGGTGTGGTCGGTGCCGACGAGGTCGTTGTCGATCGTCTTGGGAACGCCGAGGATCACCATTTCATAGCCGTGGTTCTTGGTATATTCCGAGAGCTTTGCCACGGTATCCATCGAGTCGTTTCCGCCGATATAGAAGAAATAACGGATGTCATATTTACGGAAGATCGAGATCATCTGCTCATAAAACGCATCGTTCTCGCCCGGCTTTGGCAGCTTTTTGCGGCAAGAGCCGAGTGCGGCGGCAGGCGTATGCTCCAAAAGCTCGATCTTGCTCTCATCGTCAAAGAATGCGCTCAGGTCGATCAGGCGCTCATCCATGAGTCCCTCGACACCGTTTCTCATGCCGTACAGCGTGCGGATACATCCTCCGTGTACGTTTTCCTTGACTCCGCGGATCACTCCCGCCAACGTTGCGTTGATCGCGGCAGTCGGGCCTCCGCTCTGTCCTACGACTGCATTTCCGTAAAGCATTTTCATCTTCTCTTCCTTTCGGATTTTTATAAGTAATATCTTTGCTTATTATAGCATATTTTCCATGCCCTGTCAATGCAAAGCGGCAAAAAAAAGAGTACAAGCAAAAAAGCGCGGAGACTTTCATATATTGAAGCTGACGGCAGCTGCCGCCAAGGAGGTAGTGAAATGTTTCTTACGTTATTTGCGCTTTTCACCCGCATACTGCATCTGATTCTGGGCGTGGGTACGCCACAAAAATTCCCGCCGCCCCTGCCCGCGGAGGAAGAAAACGAATGCTTTTTGAGAGCCGAACAGGGTGACGAGGAGGCGCGTCAGCGATTGATCCTCCACAATCTTCGTCTGGTCTCTCACATCGTCAGAAAATATTATTCAACGGCACGCAACCCCGAGGATCTGGTGTCGATCGGCACGATCGGACTTGTCAAGGCGGTCGACAGCTTCAGCGTACGCAACGGTGCGAAATTCGCCACCTATGGCGCAAAATGCATCCAGAACGAGATCCTGATGTATTTCCGCTCGCAGAAAAAGCTCTCCTCCGAGGTCTCGATCAACGATACCATCGACGTGGATCGCGACGGAAATCCCCTGACCTACATCGACGTCATTTGCAGCGACGAGGATATTTCCGAGGAGATCGACCGAAAAATCATCACCGAAAAAATGCTTCGCTCGATCGAATCCCAGCTTTCCCCGCGCGAGCGACAGATCGTGATGATGCGATACGGCCTCGGAGGGATCCGTCCGCAAACTCAACGAGAGATCGCCGCCGCACTCAATATCTCTCGCTCCTACGTCTCACGCATCGAAAAGGGTGCGCTCGAAAAGCTCAGAGCGGCTCTTGAATCATGAGATTCTGTCCGGTTTTTGGGATTTTTCCGTAATTTTCCCAAAAATGCGTTGCAATTCGCATGGATTTCTGCTATAATGAGAGGAAGAATATCCGCGAAAGGAACCGACCTCCATGAGAATGAGAAGAAAAAAGCACGGCGCCGAGAGAATCGCCGCCTGCTCCGAAATTTTGATTGAAAATCCGACCGTACCCGCAGTATCTCCGCAAGTCTATTTCCAAACGGAAAAGCCGATCTGTCTGGAGATCGGATGCGGCAAGGGGGATTTTGCGGTGGGTATGTCTGCAAAGCATCCCGACAGCAACTGGATCGCCATGGAGCGCGTTCCCGACGTTGCCTGTCTCGCGCTCGAGAAGGCGATGCGCCACAAGGATGAGCGCCCCGACAATCTCCGCTTTCTCATCGGAGACGCGCGCAATCTGACCGAATGGTTTTTGCCGCACAGTGTGGACAGTATTTATCTGAATTTCAGTGATCCGTGGCCGAAAAAGGGCTATGCCAAGCGCAGACTGACGCACGAGGGCTTCCTGGAGCTCTATCGCTCGGTGCTCCGCGAGGGCGGCATGCTCTATCTCAAGACCGACAACGAGGGACTTTTTGATTTCAGTCTGGAGCAATTTGCCGTCTGCGGCCTGGAGATCGTTTGGCAGAGCCGCGATCTGCACGCATCGGAAAAGGCGGCGGACAATATCATGACCGAGTATGAGCGCAACTTCTCCCAAAAGGGACAGGTCATCTTCTCGGCATGGGTGAAATTTTAAGGAGGCGTGTGATGTTAAAGGATCTTATCATCGCGTCCAGAAGCTACCGCAGCTTTGACAGCAGCGCAAAGATCTCGCGCGAGCAGCTCATGGATTGGGTCGATCATGCCCGCCTCTCCCCCTCCTCCATCAATCTGCAAATGTTGAAATTTCGCTTGGTATACAAGCCCGAGGAATGTGACGCCATGCTTGCAAACACCCGTTGGGCGGGAAAGCTCAAGGACGTCAAGCTGCCGCCCGAGGGTCACGCTCCGGTGGCATATATCGTCATTTGTGCCGACAAGGGTGTCATCGAGACCGCGGACAAATTCCTCAAGGACGTCGGCATTTGCGCGCAATCGATCATGCTCGCAGCGGCGGAAGCCGGCTTTGGAGGATGCATGATCGGCTCGTTCTCTCCCGACGCTCTCTCGCATGACCTCGCGCTTTCCGACACGCTGATCCCTCAGCTGGTGCTGGCGCTGGGAAGGCCCGACGAGCAGATCGTTCTCACCGATGCCGCCTCCGACGGCTCGGTCACCTATTACCGTGAAAACGGCATTCATTACGTGCAAAAAAGAGCCTTAAAGGATTTGATTCTGGAATGAAAAACGATATGACACAAAAAGAGCCGAGCGGTGTTCTGATCGTTCGCAAGCATGAGGGTGTCACCTCTCACGACGTGGTCAACCGCGTGCGCCGACTTTACGGCACGCGACGCGTGGGACACACGGGAACGCTCGATCCGATGGCAACCGGTGTGCTTGTGGTGCTGATCGGCAGAGCCGCGAAGGCCTCCGAATATCTCGCCACCGACTCCAAGCGCTACCGTGCGCGTCTGCGATTGGGTCTGACCACCGACACCGAGGACATCACCGGAACGCTGCTCACCACCTCCGAAATGCGTCCCGATTTTGCAGAGCTTGAGGCGATTTTGCCGCAATTTCGCGGTAAAATCCAACAAATTCCGCCGATGTACAGCGCTCTGAAGGTGGGTGGCAAAAAGCTGGTGGATCTGGCAAGACAGGGACAGGTCGTGGAGCGACAACCACGGGAAATTGAAATTTTTGAGTTAACCGCAGCCCCGACCGAGCAGGCCTCCGACTATCTTCTGGATGTGAAATGCTCGGGAGGAACCTACATCCGCACGCTTTGCGCCGACATCGGTGCCGCGCTGGGCTGCGGAGGTGTGATGGCATCGCTTGAGCGCACCGAGACCGGCGGATTTCCAATCGGAATTTCGCACACACTCGCAGAGCTCGAGGAAATGAGCGACGACGATCGTCTCGCACTCCTGATCCCCACGGAACAGCTCTTCGCCTCTCTTCCCGCCGTCTCATTGCCGGCTTTTTACGAAAAGCTTTGCCGCAGCGGATGCGAGATCTATCTCAAAAAGATCGGCACTTCTCTGCCCGTTGGGATTCGCGTGCGTATCCTGGATGCCGCCGGCGATTTTTTTGCGCTCGGAGAAACGCGAGAATATGAAGCGGGCATCGCCGTCAAGACGATCAAGACCTTTTCCTTGGATTGAAAAAGAGTAGAAGTGTGAAAACGATGAAAAAACGATTTTGCTTTACCGTGGATGATAACGTCCGCTTCTTGAAGGAATTGACCCGCACCGACGCAAACAGCCTCTTCGACCATCCCTATCTGCAGGTCTTTCAACGTCTGCACGAAGGGCTTGGGATCAAGGTGCAATTCAATCTGTTCTATGAGGACAAAGACTTCGATCTTTCCATGATGACCGACAAATATCGCGACGAATGGCAAAAAAATGCCGATTGGATCAAGCTTTCCTTTCATTCAAAGCTGGAAAACGTGAAGCCGTATGAATTTTCGGGCTTTGATGAGGTGAACGCCGATTGCTCTGCGGTACACCGCGAGATCCTCCGCTTTGCGGGAAAGGATTCTCTCGCAACCTCCACGACGATCCACTTCTGTCTTGCCACTCCCGAGGGCCTTGCCGCCATGCGCGCCAACGGTGTGACGGCTCTGTTGGGACTTTTCGGTACACCGCAAGATCCGCGCACGTCGTACACCGTCTCTCTTGCGGATGCCGAGCGCGTGCGTCAAGGAGCTGCCGTCACGCTTGACGGAATCACCTATCGCGGCATCGATCTTGTCCTGAATCTCTTTGAGCCCTCCGAGATCTCGCAACGGCTGACCGAGCTGATCCGGGAAGGACGCGAGCAGATCAACGTCATGATCCACGAGCAATATTTTTATCCCGATTACAAAGCCTATCAGCCTAATTTCGAGGAAAAGCTCTCCACTGCCCTCTCAATTCTCACCGAAAACGGCTATCAAAGCCGCTTTTTGGAGGAGCTCTGAAAAGATCGAAACTCAAAGCTTTTCCAAACACAAAAAAGCATTATCTGCCGGCAAGCAGATAATGCTTTTTCTCTATTCCCTTTTTAAAAAGGTCTTGCAAGGAAGAGTTCTTTCCTCCGCATGCAACCTTATTTCTTGAGCTTCAGCGTCTTTTCATAAGCCGCGGTGACGGCGCTGATGGCAGAGGAGCGGAAGGCACCGTTCTCCAGCGCGTGAACACCCGCGATGGTGGTTCCACCGGGACTGCAGACCGCATCCTTCAGCTCTCCCGGATGCTTGCCAGAGGTCAGAAGAAGCTTTGCCGCACCGGCAAGCGTTTGTGCGGCATAGAGGTTTGCCTTGTCGCGCGCAAGACCGCATTCCACGGCACCGTCTGCCAATGCCTCGGCAAACAAATAGACAAACGCAGGGCCGCATCCCGAAAGGGCGCTCGCCGCGTCGATCTTTTCCTCGGGAAGTCGGTCAAGCCTTCCCGCCTCGGAAAGAGCCGCGATAAAGGCACTGATCTGTTCCTCGCTCGTTTTTTGGTTGGCATCGAAAAGGATCATACCCTCTCCCACCGCAACCGGGGTGTTGGGCATGATGCGAATGACGGCGCATTCACGTCCCGCCAAGCGCTCAACTGCAGAGATCGAAACTCCGGCCGCCATCGTCACCAGCACAAAATCGTCTGTTCTTTGCTTGAGCACGGGGGCGATCTCCTCAAAAAGCGTCTCAAAGCCCTGCGGCTTGACACCGAGGAAGATATAATCGCAATCCCTTGCCACCTCGCGGTTGCCTGCAACGGCGGCACCGCAGAGTGCGGCAAGCGTCTCTGCCTTTTCGGAAAACGCATCACACAGAAGCAGCTGACTGCCTCCCACGCTTTTTGCGACCGCGCTTGCCAGCGCGCCGCCCATATTTCCGCATCCGATAAATCCGAACGTCGTTTTCATAGTGTTTCCCTTTCTCTTTTCAGCGGATCTGTCCGTTTCCGCTGATCACGTATTTATAGGTTGTCAGCTCACGAAGTCCCATCGGGCCTCGCGCATGAAGCTTTTGCGTCGAAATGCCGATCTCGCATCCAAGCCCGAACTCTCCGCCATCGGTGAAGCGCGTGGATGCGTTGACGTAGACCGCGGCACTGTCCACAGCGGCAGTGAAAAGGGCTGCCGCTTCGGAATCGGCAGTCACGATCGCTTCGCTGTGATGAGTGGAATGCCGCGCGATATGCGCCACGGCCTCCTTCACGTCCTCCACAACCGCAATTGCGAGCACGTAGTCGAGAAATTCGGTGTCAAAATCCTCGGCCTCTGCCATCTTTCCCTCAATGATCGCAGCCGCTTCTCCGTCAAGGCGCAGCTCCACAGGTGCCTTTCCGAGCCTTGCGCGATCGTCACAAAGTCTTTGCTTCAGCCGCGGCAAAAATTCCTTTGCCACGGAACGGTTGACCAGACAGACCTCGGCGGCATTGCAAACCGACGGACGGCTGGTTTTCGCGTTTTCTATGATGTCCAACGCCATATCGAGATCTGCCGCAGAATCGACGTAAATATGACAGATTCCGGTTCCCGTTTGGATGCAGGGCACCTTGGCATTTTCCACGCAAGCGCGGATCAGTCCCGCACCGCCGCGCGGGATCAGGAGGTCCACGTAATCAACCGCGGTCATCAGCTCGTTCGCTCCCGCACGCGTCACGTCCTCCAGCATATTCACAAATGTTTCGGGCAATCCCAGGGAGCGCAATCCACCGCGCAGAGCCTCAACCACGGCATGCGACGTGCGAAAGGCTTCCTTTCCTCCGCGCAGGACGCAGACGTTTCCGCTCTTGAGCGAGAGTGCCGCGGCATCCGAGGTCACGTTGGGACGGCTTTCGTAAATGATGCCGACCACGCCCATGGGAACGCGCGTTTTTCGGATCTCCAGGCCGTTGGGACGCGTCACCGTTTCGGTCACCTCACCCACAGGATCGGGCAGAGTCACCACCTCACGGATGCCGTCTGCCATCGCGCAGATACGCGCCTCCGTCAGGCGCAGACGATCCAGCATGACCTCGCTCACGCTTCCCTTTGCCGCCTCAAGATCGAGCGCGTTTGCCGCAAGAATCGTTTCCTTCGCCGCCTCCAGCGCGTCTGCCATGGCAAGCAGTGCGTTGTTCTTGGCTTGCGTATCCAGAATCGCAAGCGCGGGGGTAGCTGCCTTCGCTGCTTGCAGAATTTCGGTTGTCGTCATAATCTTCTCCGTTGTTCTTTATTTCCAATCAAAGCCTTTATCTTCGATAAAAGCGCGTGCCCACGGCTTTTCCGTCAAAAAGATCGTACAAAAGCATGGGATTCTCTCCGTTGACGATCATCATCTCGCACCCCGCATCCATGCAAAGCTCTGCGGCATGCAGCTTGGTCTTCATGCCTCCCGTTCCAAGCGCCGACCCTTCCCCGCCCGCCAGAGCCAGAATCTCGGGTGTCAGCTCGGTGACCTCGCGGATCAGCGTCGCATTGGGATCGCGATGGGGGTCGGATGTATAAAGCCCGTCGATGTCGGAAAGCAGGATCAAGCGCTCCGCACCCACGCTGACGGCAACCATCGCGGAAAGCGTGTCATTGTCTCCAACCTTGATCTCCTCGGTGGCGATGGTGTCGTTTTCATTGATGATCGGCAGCACGTCAAGCTCCAGAAGTCTGCGCATGGTGTTCTGAAAATTGTGATAGCGGTCGTCGTGGCGGAAGTCCGATCCCGTCAGAAGGATCTGCGCCACGGTGTGATGATATTCGCCAAAGAGCTTGTCATAGGTGTACATCAGCTCGCACTGACCGACCGCCGCAGCCGCCTGCTTGGTTGGAATATCCTGCGGACGCTCCTTGAGGGACAGCTTGCCCACTCCCATTCCGATCGCACCCGAGGAAACCAGGATCACCTCGTGCCCGCTGTTCTTCAGATCACTCAGCACGCGGCAAAGCGTTTCCACACGGCGAATATTCAAGCATCCCGTTCCGTGCGCCAGCGTTGACGTGCCTACCTTCACAACCACTCTCATTTGACGTTTTTATCCTTTCAAGATTGATTTGCTTTAGTATACTAATATATTATAATCAAAAACCCCCCTTTCGTCAAGTAGCATGGCGAAAAAATCCTGATTTCCCTCACAAAAAAGCGTAAAAAAGTGAAAAAAATCAATTTGGTCTTGCAAAAGAGGAAAAGATATGATATAATCGGAAAGATTGAAACAAAGAAGAGGTATATCAATGATTACAATTTCCAACCTGTCCTTCCATTTCGGCGGTCAGCTTCTCTTCAAGGACGTTGACCTCAAATTCACCCCCGGAAACTGCTATGGCATCATCGGTGCCAACGGTGCCGGAAAATCGACCTTCCTCAAGCTGCTTTGCGGTGAGCTTGAGCCCTCCACGGGTGAGATCTCGATTCCCGACACCGTGAGAATGTCGGTTTTGCGTCAGGATCACTTTGCCTTTGACGACTATTCGGTGCTCGACACGGTCATGATGGGCAATCGCAAGCTTTATGACGTCAAGGTTGAAAAGGATGCCATCTACGAAAAAGCCGATTTTAGCGAGGAGGACGGTCTGCGCGCCTCCGAGCTTGAGGCGGAATTTGCCGAGCTGAACGGCTGGGAGGCAGAATCCGAGATCTCCAAGCTGATCCAGGGTCTGGGCCTTGGCGAAGAGCTGCTTTGGGAGCAGATGTCCACACTCAAGGAGAGCGAAAAGGTGAAGATCATGCTGGCGCAGGCACTCTATGGCAACCCCGACATCATCATGCTCGACGAGCCGACCAACGGTCTTGACATTGATGCGATCATGTGGCTGGAGGACTTTTTGTCGGATTATTTCGGAACGGTTCTGGTGGTCTCGCACGACCGTCACTTTCTCAATGACGTCTGCACGAGCATCGTGGACATCGACTACAACGGCATCAAGATGTACGTCGGAAACTACGAATTCTGGTATGAATCGAGCCAGCTGATCCAGCGCATGATCAAGCAGCAAAACAAAAAGGCAGAAGAAAAAATCCGCGAATTGCAGGCTTTTATCGCGCGTTTCTCGGCAAACAAGTCCAAATCGCGTCAGGCAACCTCGCGCCGCAAGCTTCTTGACAAGCTGACGGTGGAGGAGCTTCCCGCCTCGAGCCGCCGCTATCCCTTCATCGGCTTTGACATGGATCGCGTCGCGGGAAAGGATATTTTGTTCGTCCGTGACCTCTCCAAGACGCTGGACGGCGTCCCGCTCTTCCAAAACGTCTCCTTCACGGTCAACAAGGAGGACAAGATCGCGCTGCTCGGCAACGAAATGGCGATCACTGCCCTGTTCCGCATCCTCATGGAGGAGGACACGCCCGACAGCGGTGATTTCAAATGGGGCGTGAGCATCTCAAAGTCCTATTTCCCGCACGACAACACCGAATATTTCAACAACTGCACCTTGAGCATCATCGACTGGCTGGCACAATATTCGAAGGAGACCACCGAGACCTATCTGCGCGGCTTCCTGGGCAGAATGCTCTTCTCCAACGACAGTGTCTTCAAGCCCGTCAACGTTCTCTCGGGCGGTGAGAAGGTGCGTTGTATGTTCGCAAGAATGATGCTCTTCGGATCGAACTTCCTGCTTCTCGACCAGCCCACCGACCATCTTGACCTTGAGTCGATCAGCGCGGTCAACCACGGCCTTGCCAACTTCAAGGGCAACGTCATCTTCACCTCGCACGACTACGAGCTCGTCAACACGGTCGCAAACCGCATCATTGAGATCAGGCCCGACGGCGGAATCGTCGATTTTTCGGGCACGTACGAAGAATATCTCGCAAGAAACCAAGCATAACAAAAACAGTGCGCACTCCAAGAGAGTGCGCACATTTTTTATTTTCATCAAGATTTTCCGAGCTTGACCCTGAGCGTTGCCGATTCCCCGAACCGCCAGACCGTGATCGCGATCTCGTCACCGACCTTGTGGCGATAAAGGATCTCCTTCAGATCCTCCTGATCCTCAACCGCTTCACCGTCGATGGCAATGATGATGTCACCCGCCTGGAGGATTCCGTACGCCGCGCCGCCGGTCTGCACCGAGCCGATCAGAATGCCGGTCTTTTCCGCAGTGTATTCTCTGCCTCTGCTGTCATAATATTTGCCACCCTGCTTGACGTCCGTCACATTGATGCCAATGGTGGGACGCACCTTGGAGATCGTCGATTCGATTCCGTCCGCGCTTCCGGTTTCCACGATCACGTTGAGGATTTTCATCGCACCGTTGATCGGGATCGCAAGTCCGATGCCCTCGTATTCCGAAAGCTTGCGCGTGACAATGCCGATCACCTCGCCTCGCGAATTGCAAAGCGGGCCGCCCGAATTTCCGGGATTGACCGGCGCGTCGGTCTGGATCATGGTCATTTCCTCGACCGTTCCCGTGCCCTCCACCGTCACCTCGCGATCCAAGGCGGAAATGATTCCGTGCGTGGTCGTCCAGGATGCATTGGTGCCCGAAGGATTTCCGATGGCAACGGCAAGCTCACCCACGCGAAGCGCATCGGAATCTCCGACGGTGACTGCGGGGTAGTCCCTTCCCTCGATCTTCAAAACCGCGAGATCGTCTGCCGCACTGTAATCGATCAGCTGCGCCATGGCGCTCTTTCCCGAATAAAGCGTGACCTGAATGCTCGTCTTGTTCTCCACCACGTGATAGTTGGTGGCAATGTATCCGTCGGAACGAATGAAAAATCCGGTTCCGTAGCCGTAGGACGAGGAATTGGTGGCATAAATCAGCACCGTGGAGGGAGAAACCTTTTCCGCCACCTCCGTCACGGAAAGCGCAGGCGCCGCATCCGTCGGGGGCGGAGCCTCGTTCAAGGGCTCGTTTCTCTGATACCACACCAACACACCGACCAGCAACGCAAGACAGGCAGCAAATGAGGCAAACATCACAATGGCATAGCCCCACGCGCCGCTGCGTCTCTTTTTGTTTTGCTTTTGGTTTTCATAGGCGCATTGATCGCCATAATTCCAACGGTAGCGATAATCGTCGGTCTTTGGCTCATTCAATTCCTGATTCTCTCTCTCAGACATACAATCGCTTCCTTTCTTTCTCACTTCACACAGTCATAGTTTGCGAATAATCGGTTGGTTTATCCTCGGTCCACGCAAAATTTGCCGGACAGACGGCGTCTCCACCGATCCAAAAACGGAGACAAATTCGGATCAGCTCAGAATTTCAAATTTGTAGCCAACGCCCCAAACCGTCTTGAGCAGCCATTTGTCCGAAACGCCCTCCAGCTTCTCTCTCAGACGCTTGACGTGAACGTCAACCGTGCGGGAGTCGCCCAGATAATCAAATCCCCAGACCTTGTCAAGCAGCTGATCGCGCGTGAAAACACGGTTATAATTGGATGCCAGGAAATACAAAAGCTCAAGCTCCTTCGGAGGAATGTCCACCGATTTTCCGCGCAGCTTCAGCTCATATTTCTGCAGACTGATCTCCACATTTTCAAACTTGATGACCTCGTCGTCGTTCTGATGCGCGTGCATCTGGTAGCGGCGAAGAACCGCCTTGATGCGAGCCGAAAGCTCCTTGACGTCAAAGGGCTTGACCAAGAAATCGTCCGCGCCGAGCTCGAGTCCCAGAACCTTGTCGAAGACCTCTGCCTTGGCACTGATCATGATGATGGGCTTGGACGAGATCTCGCGGATCTCGCGGCAGACCTGCCAGCCGTCCTTTTTGGGAAGCATGATATCGAGAAGCACCATGTCCGGCTCGAAGATCTTGAAATAATTCAAGCCCTCCACACCGTCGGCGGCAAGCTTGACGTCATAGCCCTCATTTTCAAAATAAATCTTCAGCATTTCGCTGATATTGGAATCGTCGTCGATCACAAGAAGTTTGGTGTCTGTCATGTTGGATGTCCTTTCTTTTCGAGGGTTGCGGGATCATCGCAAAAGCGCTGAAACCGATGATGAAAATATCATTTTTTCTTTGAAAAATCCTGTTTGATTGCAAATCCACACTATTATAACACAAAATTGAACGAATTGCAAATGATTTTCGAATATTTTTTTGATTTTTTATAGATTTTTTTTGTTTTTTTAAAGAACAATTCATTTCATCACATATATCATACGCATAAATATGAACCGAACATGAATAAACGAGCAAAAATATATGAAACGCACATTCTTTTGAAAAGGCAACGGCAGTTTCCTAGGGTTTTGAGGCAAGGAAACCGTCTTTTCTTTTCAAAAAATTGACAAAGGCGGAGAAATATGATATAATGGTAAAGACATTTCAGAAAAGATGACAAGGAGAAAAAAACGATGTCAACAGACAGCCTGCGTCCGCGCGATCTTCTTTGTGAATATGCGTCGTTTCCCACAAGGATAGACACCCCTCATCCGCGCTTCTCATGGCGAATCCAAAGCCTGCACAGAGGCGGCAAGCAGAGTGCCTACCGCATCATGATCGCCACCGAAAAAAAGCTGTTGGATCAAGAAGCTCCCGACGTATGGGACAGCGGAAGGATCCTGTCCGAGCAGCTTTTGAACAATCTCTACACCGGTGCTTCCCTTTCGGCTGACACGCAGTTCTATTGGTGCGTCAAGGTCTGGGACCGGCTCGGCAGAGAAAGTGAATGGAGCGAAGCGGCAAGCTTTTGCACAGGATTGATGGATGAGATCGCATGGGATGCGGAATGGATCTGTGCGCCGACGGTAACACGCGGTGCCGCCCCGCTGTTTCGAAAAGATTTCGTTCCGGATCGCCCTGTGCGACGTGCCACCGCGTACGTGTGCGGTCTTGGATATTACGAGCTGACGGTCAACGGTCAAAAGCCTGACGACGAGGTGCTTCGTCCCGGGTTCACCGACTATACCAAGCAGGTCCTGTATTGCAGCTCCGACATCACGCATCTGCTGCGCCCCGGCAAAAACACCGTCGGCGTGATGCTGGGAGACGGTTGGTTCGGAAACGGACATTGGGCACTTCGCGATCACACGGAGCGCTGGCTCTCCTCTCCCAAGCTTTTGTTCCGCTTGGAGCTGTTGTTCGAGGATGGCACGCGCTCGTCGGTCGTCAGCGATGAAAACGGCTGGATGACCGCTCCCTCTCCGATCACGGAAAACAATCTTTACGACGGCGAGACCTACGACGCGCGTCTGGAAAAGGCGGGGTGGGATACCCCCGAATATCTTCCCGACACCGATTGGGTCCCCACCGCAAAAACCGATGCTCCGCCGGGCAAGATCGCTGCCCAAACGATGGAGCCGATCCGCATCCTGCAAACGCTCCCCCCCGTTTCGGTCACCTCTCCCGCAGATGGGATTCTGGTTTGCGATTTCGGTCAGAATTTCGCGGGTTGGGCAAGAATACGTCTTTCGGGGACACGCGGCAAGGAGCTTCTCTTCCGCTACGCCGAGGTTCTCTATCCGAACGGGCTGGTCAACCAGGAAAATCTTTTGAAGGCAAAGGTGACAGACACCTATATTCTGCGCGGTGACGGCGAGGAGATTTATGAGCCGCATTTCACCTATCACGGTTTCCGCTATTTGCAGATCGAGGGCTGTGATGCTCTGCCTGACGCCGAGGATATTGTCGGATGCATCGTTTCCAACGACGTCCGACAGATCGGCCGATTCACCTGCGGAGATCCGCTTCTGAACCGTCTGCATCAGAATATCCTTTGGACGGAAAGAAGCAACATGCACAGCATCCCCACGGACTGTCCGCAACGGAGCGAGCGCATGGGCTGGCTCAACGACGTGACCGTGCGTCTGGAGGAAATGCTCTACAACTTCCGCACACCGCTCTTCCTTTCCAAATGGGAGCGCGACATTACAGACACCGTGGATCCCGCAAACGGAAGCATCAAGGACACCGCTCCCGCGCTCTTTTCCAGGAAGCACGACGGCGATCCCGTGGACACGGCATACCTCTTGATCCCGTGGTTGCTCTATCTTCACAATTGCGACAAGCGTGTGATGGAGGAGCACTATGACTCGATGGTCGGCTGGCTTCGCTTTCTGGAAAGCCGAAGTGAGGGACTGATCCTGACGCAACGGGATACCGATCTCGGAGACTGGGCGAGCGCCGAGGCATATCTGGTATCCCCCGACAATCCACGCTCGGCGATCACACCCACGCCCCTGGTCTCGACCTGCTTTTTCTATTACGACGCGCTCCTGATGGCAAAAATGGCGGAGGTGCTCGGAAAGGACGAGGATCGAGATGAATTTTTGATCTTGGCGAGCGCCATCAAGGATGCCTTTCATGCCGCATTCTTTGACCCCCAACGAAAGCTGTATGCCGACGGAAGCCAGGGTTCTCTTGCCTTTCCTTTGTATCTGGACATGGTGCCCGAAGCCGAGCGCGATGCCGTCGCGCGGCATTTGGCAGAGGAGGTGCGCAAGAGAGGCTATCACCCCACCACGGGAACCATGACGACAAAATACATTCTGGAGGCGCTTTGCGACACGGGCTATGCCGAGGATGCCTACCGCATGGTGACCGAAACCGAATATCCGAGCTGGGGATATATGATCCGCAACGGGGCAACCACGGTTTGGGAGCGTTGGGAAAACAGCGTTGGCGGTGGCATGAACTCTCACAATCACCCCATGTACGCCTCGGTGGGTGCATGGCTTTACCGTCGTTTGGCAGGCATTCAGGCAGATCCGAGCTCGGCAGGCTTTGCCCATTTTTACATTCGCCCCATCTTCCCACAAAAGCTTTTGTTTGTGGATGCATCGCTGGAAACACTCTCGGGCAGGATCCGCTCCCATTGGAAAAAAGAAGACGGTCAGCTGCTTCTGCGCGTGAGTGTTCCCTTCGGAAGCGAAGCAACGCTCTCGATCCCCAAAGACTGTCTCGGCACGTCGATCTCCTCGATTCGGGAGGCACGTGGCGACGTATGGGCGCAAGGAATGCACAGTGAGATCGCAGGCATCCTTTCCTGCTCGGAAGCGGAGCATTCCATCGAGCTTCGCGTCGGCTCGGGAGACTATTGCTTTGTTTGTCAATAACCCTTTAGAAAAGAAACGAGGTATCACATGAAATTCGGCTTTAACTTTTCAAGCTTTCACCCCTCCACACCCTTGGAGGAGGCCTTTCGACAGATTCACGAGGTTGGCTTTACCGGCTATGAGGCCGCTATCACCGACGATGGCATCGTCGGTCTTTCAGGCTCCGAGGGTGATTTTCAAACGGCAAAGGAGCTCGCGCGAGCCTATGAGATCGAGATTTGCAGTGTTCTCTATGCGGGAAGCCGCTATAAGGGAAAGCTGAGCGATAACGATCCGGTCAAGCGACAGTATGCCTTTGACACCCTCCGCAGACTGATCGACCGTGCCGTCGAGCTCGGTGCGAAAAACATTCTGACCTTTGCGGGTGTCGTCGGGCGTGAGAATATCACCCCCGAAGCCGAGATCGTTCCCTACGAAACCGCCTACAAGCGCGCCCTGGAGGGCATGATGCGCCTCAAGGAATACGCCGAGCAGGCGAACGTCAAGATTGCCATTGAAAATTGGTGGATCAAATTCCTGCTCTCTCCCCTCGAATTCAGAGGCTTTTTGGACGAGATCGCTTCTCCTTGCGTGAAGGCTTGCCTGGACGTCGGAAACGCGATTCCCTTCGGCTACCCCGAGGATTGGATCCGCATTCTGAGAAAGGAGCGGATCGGAACGGTACACGTCAAGGACTACCGCTACTATCCGGGCGGACGGAACAGCTACGTGGACCTTCTTGCCGGTGACGTCAACTTCCCCGAGGTGGAAAAGGCGCTCCGCGAGATCGGATTTGATGGCTACTGCCTTGCCGAAACCACACCGTATCAATACTACAACGATCAGCAGATCAAAAACACCGCGGCATCCATGAAACGGATCTTCGGCTTCGATAATGAAAAATAACAACAAGGATGGATTGATCATGTATTCAAACAAACGAGTATTACTGATTGCGGGCGGAGGTTCGCTCGGCACATACGTCTCGGAGGAGCTTCTTCGCCTCGGCGCTTTTGTCGAAGTCATTTGCCCCGAAGAAAAGACGTCGAATCACGAACGCCTTACGTTTCATCAAAGCTTGGTGACAGAGGCGCTTTTGACGGATCTGTTTTCCAAAAACCACTACGACGGAATCGTTGATTTCATTCACTATACGGAGGTTGAAGCATACGACAAGGTCTATCCCCTTCTCATCTCTCACACCGATCATCTGATCTTTCTTTCGTCATACAGAGTCTATGCGAACGAGCAGCACCCCATCACGGAGGACGCGCCGCGGCTGGCGGACGTTCTGGATGATCGGGAATTCTTTGCAAAAGAAGACTATGCGCTTCCCAAAGCAAAATGCGAGGACTATTTGAGGCGAGAGCACGCGGGTGAGCAGTGGACGATCGCTCGTCCTGTCATCTCTTTCTCGAACAGACGCTTGGATCTGTTGCTTTATTCCGGAAAAGACGTCTTAAAATATGCCAAGCGCAACGAAGAAATGCTCCTGCCGAGCTTTGTAAAGGATTATTCGGCGGGCGTTGATTGGGCGGGAAACTCCGGCAAGCTGATCGCGCATTTGCTTTTCAAAAAGGATGCGATCGGAGAAGCCTTTACCGTTTATTCCGGTCACGGCTTGACGTGGGGAGAGGTTGCCGAACAATACAGTCGGCTGACAGGCGTCAAAATTCGCTGGTGCAGTGAGGAAGAATACGTTTCCAATCAGTCTTCCAGGATCGCAAACAATCCTTGGATGTGGAAATATGACAGAAGATTTGATCGCGACGTTGATTGCTCCAAAATCCTGCGTGTAACGGGACTTTCGAAGCAGGATTTTGCCCCTGTTGAGGAAGGAATCAAGCGTGAGCTTGAAAAAATAAAGGCACTCGGACAATTTTAAACGTCTGTTTTCAAGACAATACAAAAACGAAAGCACTTCGAAAGAGGTGCTTTCGTTTTTAGAGCAACGCGTTCCGCAAGGCGGAATGATCTTATGCTTCTGCAACACCGCAGCATTTCATCAGCGTTCGGAACAGCTCGAGCTCGTAATCGAGCGTATACGGATTTTCTTTGTTGCCGCGTACCATTTCCGCAAAAGCAAGCAGCATATTTTCGTAACGTTGGAAAGGAGCGCTCTCGCACTCGGTCGTTTGGCACTCGCCGCTCTCACGGAGCGCGCACTCTCGTTGCCCGGTAATCATCATATATTCTTTCCCAATCGCCGCTTTCGGTATCGTTTTTTCAAGAGGTCTTATTTCCAAGGTGCTTTTCGATCCGCATATCACAAGCTGTCTGCGCTCAAAGCCGCCAACCTCCGTTCCCCCCATACGAACGACCGATATTCCGTTTTCGTACTGCAAAACCGCAAATCCCAAGTCCTCCGTATGCACGCCGCCAATCCCCGTTTGCGTGTTGAGGGGAATGATCTTTTTCGGAAATCCTTGTATCTGCACCACGAGGTCAATCAGATGACAGCCGAGGTAGAACATCATTCCGCCCCGAAAGCTTCCGAACCATTCTCTGGTATGTCTGCCGTCCAGTCGGCTCATATGCGCCTCGACGCTGTAGACCGTACCGAGCTCTCCCGCCCTTGCCCTTTCGATTGCTTTGGCGATCATGGGATTGTAGCGGTACATATAGCCCGTGTGAAACACCTTTTTGCTGTTTTTCATGGTTTCTATGAGCCGTTCGAAATCCACAAGATTTTGACTTCCCGGTTTTTCCATGTGGATATGCTTGCCCGCATCTGCCGCCATTTGTGCATATTTCAGCAGGTGGATCTCGTCGGTCTCAACGGCAACAGCCTCGATGGTAGGATCGTTCAGTATTTCATTAACGGTGAGCTCCGGATATCCCTCGAAGACGTTTAGCTTTTTCGCACAGGTCTCATGCTCATCCTCAACAAGCGCATAGCCAACAAGCTCGAAAATCTCCGGATGCAGCTTTAACGTTGTGAAAATTTCGGGAGCATGACTGTAACGGTTTATGCCAATCTGCGCAATACGAATTTTTCTCATTCCACATTCCTCCAATTAAACTAAGAACACAAAAATTGTGCTCTGTGTTCGTCCTCTGCAGGACTTTTGATACTTATATATATACTATCACAAATTCAATTCGACTCCGACTGCTCTTTATATTTTTCTGTACTTGAATATCTTTGCCCGTGGTGCTTCTTCCAGCGTCACGGAAAAGCCCTTTTCGCACAGCTCCCTGCCACTAACGACAAATTCACCGCCGTCGAGGTCGGTGATCACGTAGTCACGTGCGGCATTGATCGCGCGCAGACGGAATCTCGCGGTCTCATAGGGTGATTTTTCTCTTTTGAACACCTGCACGATGCCGTCGCCCTCGCTCGGTCTGTCAAACTGCGACGCCGCCCATGCGTCCAAAGTCGCGCTGACCTCAGTCAACGGGTAAAAATCCTCCGAAAAATAGGGGCGAAGCGTGAGATATTCCTCGGCGTACTTTTTGAGAAAATCCATATTTCCAAGGATTGTTTCGTCATCTTCTTTTGCCGAGAAGAAATATCCCATGCAAAACGCGCTGTCATAGGTGCTTCGCGGATAACTCTCGTCATAAACTCTTCCGCTTCCGGTTCCCGAATACGGCATCCAGGAATTGAAGCACATATGGTGGGCTTGCGCGCCGATAATATCATGATTTGCGGGACACTGAAAATCGCTTCTCCAAAGAGGGACGCTGCGGCGTAGCGTTTCGATGTCGATGCGTCTGCCGCCCGAAGCACAGTTGTCGATGACAAGATGCGGAAACTCCTCCAAAAGCGCATCCCAGAAGCGGTAAAGTCCGTTGATATGCTTGATCTCGTTGATTCCCTGTCGATCCTCTGCCTCCTGATAGCGCCAATACGAAAGCGGCGAAAAATTGAAGTCCTGTCGGTAGCAATCGATACCAATATCACGAATCATACCGGACACGGTGTCATAGCAATATTGCCAAGCCTCTTCGTTTCCGAGGTTGAGAAGCTTTGTGGAATCTAATTTTCCTGCGGAGCGTGAGTAGCGCTCAAGATAAAGCTCGGGGTGGGCTTTTTGATGAGGCGTTCCCTCAATAACCCGTTCGGGCTCGAACCACAAAAGGAATTTCATTCCCGCGTCATGTACCGCCTTTGCAACGTCATGTAGCCCGTTGGGGTGAATATGGGGGGAGACGCACCACTCTCCCGTATGGCTTGCCCAATCGCCCTCAAATTCGTCAAAGGTGGGCATGGTCGTCTCTCCGTACCATCCCGCATCCATCCAAATATATTCGAATGAAAGCTCGTTCTTCTTGATCAGATCAATTCTTTCGATGACCTTTTTTGATTCCAGACCGCCCCACACAGACGCACAGAACGGACCGAATTGAGCTCTTCCCGCACTGCCAATATGCGAATAATGCTCCTTAACCAATCTGCGCCACTTGTTTTGAGAGGAAATGACGTCCCCCTCATATTTCATCACGACGATCGACGAGGTGCGCACGCGCTCACCCGGCAACAGCCGAAAATGCGTATTTTCAATGCCGGAGCGGAAGGTGACGTGATTCTCCGAACGGGAAAATTCGGCATTCCACTGCCCCGTCCAGCCGACCGCAAAAACATATCCCGCGTCTGCCTTATGCAGGTTAAAGAAGGGTGCGTTTCCTTCACTGGATCTTCCGCCAATGGGAGCATATTTTTTCGTTTTTCCCACAAAAAGGTGGTTCTTGCGATCGTTGTTGACGAATTTTTCGGTATCGCAATAAAATTCCAAGTGCAACCAATCCGATCCGTTGGGGGCGATGAGCAGCGTATCCTTTTTGGGATCGGGGAATTTTGCTTGCCATTTCTTTTTTTCCTCGTACGCAATGGGGAGCGTGAGGTCGGCATCCCAAAGCTCGGAGATGATTCCGGTGGACTCGGAGGATGTATTTGCAAGCTCATTGACCCACTCGTAAGCGTCGTATCCCTCGATTTTTTTGGCTTTGTTGGTCAGCGTGAGACCGCCGTCAAAATGATACACGGTGCAAATCTCTTTGCCGTTCTCTGTGACCTCTGTCGAACAAGGAAGTTCCTCAACGGCTACGCCGTCAAGCTTGAACGAAAATCTTCGGTTGCTTTTCAAAAAATCCATCTTACGAGTCCTCCTTTTTGTTGAGACAGAATCAAAAGATGCTTCTCCGGTTGCTTCGGTTACGGTTTCATTATATCAAACCTTATCATTCATGTCAAGGAATTTTTTGCGTCTTCCACGTCTTCCAAGACGATTTTTTGCCTCAAATTCGCAAATAAAATAAAAAAGAAGTATTGAAAAAAAGAAAACGATGTGATATAATATATAGGTTAAGTAAAAAAGCCCTCTGAGATAAAGGAGATACAGAAAAAATGAAACTTGGTATTGTAGGATTTTTGAATGTTGGAAAAAGCACGCTTTTCAACGCGTTGACCAACGCGGGAGCGGAATCGGCAAACTATCCCTTCTGCACCATTGAGCCCAACGTGGGCGTGGTGACCGTGCCCGACAGCCGTCTCGATTTTCTTGCCGAGATGCACAAGCCCAACAAATATACCCCCGCCGTCATTGAATTCGTTGACATCGCGGGTTTGGTGAAGGGCGCCTCCAAGGGCGAGGGCCTGGGTAACCAATTCCTTGCCAACATTCGTGAGGTGGATGCCATTCTGCACGTCATCCGCTGCTTTGAGGATGAAAATATCATTCACGTCGACGGGCACATCGATCCGATGCGTGACCTGGAGACCATCAATCTCGAATTGATCTTTGCCGATATGGAGGTGCTGGAGCGCCGCATGGACCGCACGCGCAAGGCAATGAAGGCAGACAAGAAATTCGGTGCCGAGCTTGCCGTGTTTGAAAAGCTGATGGCAGCGCTTGCCGAGGGTAAGTGTGCGCGCACGGTGGAGCTGAGCGAGGACGAGGAGGCATGCCTCTACGACACGCCCCTGCTGACGCGCAAGCCGGTCATCTACGTGGCAAACGTCTGTGAGGACGAGGCGTCGAGTGAGCCGACCGACAATGAGGCTTACGTCGCGCTCAAGGCTTATGCCGCAACCGAGAAATCGCAGGTCATTCCGATCTGCTGTCAGATCGAGGCCGAGATCGCAGAGCTTTCGGGCGAGGAAAAGGCAATGTTCCTTTCCGACCTCGGCATTGAGGAAAGCGGTCTTGACCGACTCATCAAGGCAAGTTATGCGCTTCTGGGTCTGATCAGCTTTCTAACGAA
>JAZSJS010000006.1:0-3468 GCA_045534435.1 Eubacteriales bacterium | reverse complement strand
TGGGTCGTGGGTCCCAAAACAACTGCGGGAGCGATTGAAAGGATGAGCGCACAGATAAAGAACTACCTTTACACCAATGCGATAAAAGTTTTTGAAGAGTCCAGAGAAACTTTTTTCAAAAAGTTTCTTTGGTCGCCGAAGGCAAAAAGAGCGTAGGGGGAACTTTTCTCAAAAAAGTTCCCCCACAAAAAACGAATGGTCGAAAAAAGCAATTATTCTTCCGGATAAGCCAAGCGGAAGAGCTCGTTGATGCGCTCGGACTGCCCCGAGAGGTGGAGGTAGCCAAAGAGGACCTCCATGCCGGTTGCAGAGCGATATTCGCTGACGGTGGCGCGCTTGGGAACGTTTCCGTGTCCGAGATTCCTGCCGCGTCGGAAATAGGCAGCCTCGGTCTCGTTGAGGATCGGGAGCAGGCGCTTCATCGCCTCTGCCTGTGCGGACGCACGCACATACTCAAGCGCGGCGGCGTTGAGGTGCGCCGAGGTGGAAAGTCCCTTGGAGACCAGGTGGCGGCGCACACAAAGCTCCAGCACGCAGTCGCCCAGGTATGCCAACGCGGGCACGGAGATCTCGCGCAGATCGGGTGCGCCCCCGTCGGTAATTTTTTCAAGCTCTTCGTTCTGTTGCATCTCTGAGTCTCCCTTTTGTTCGTTGTGATTTATTATACCATATCTTTCCTTCTTTGTCAATCGGTGAAATCGCCAACCGGATCGGAGAAGAATGCGGCATGAATCACGATCCTTGCGGCGATCCGCCCTTTGATCTCGAAGCATACCGCCGCCTCATGGAAAAATATTGTCTGAGAGGAAGCATCTCCCTTCGCAAACCCCTCCGTATTCTTGTATAACCTGTTTGTTTGTATACAAAAATGCATAAAATCAAATCAAAAATCGCAAAAAAATCGGTTGATGTGTGGAAATCGCAAAAAACGGAGCCTTATTTTCAAAAAATGCTTGACATATTCTTTCAAAAAGAATATAATAATGTTATCTTTCACTTTACTCGATGAAAGTATATTATGATTCCGGAGGAATTGATTATGAACAGAGTTTACAACTTTTCGGCAGGACCATCCATGCTTCCCCTTCCCGTTCTTGAGAAAGCCGCATCCGAGATGGTCGCGTACGGAGAATCGGGAATGTCCGTCATGGAGATGTCTCACCGTTCTCCGGACTACGAAGCAATCATCAACGACGCAGAGGCAATGCTCCGCAAGCTGATGAACATCCCCGACAACTACAAGGTGCTCTTCCTGCAGGGCGGCGCGTCCACGCAGTTCGCTGCCGTTCCGCTCAACCTCATCAAGAGAACCGGCAAGGCTGACTACGCGGTCAGCGGTCAGTTCTCCGGCAAGGCGTTCAAGGAAGCGCAGAAGCTTGGCTACGACGTCAAGTGCATCGCCACCACCAAGGACGACAACTTCGATCACGTTCCCGCCATCACGCGCGACATGATCCGTCCCGACGCGGCTTATCTGCACATCTGCTTCAACAACACCATCTACGGCACCAAGTACCCCTATATCCCCGACACCGGTGATATTCCGCTGGTTGCCGACCTCTCCTCCTGCATCATCTCCGAGCCCGTGGACGTTTCCAAGTTCGGTGTGATCTACGCAGGCGCACAGAAGAACATGGCTCCCGCAGGACTGACGCTCGTCATCGTTCGCGAGGATCTTCTCGACTATGCCGAGGAAAAGATGCCCACCATGCTCGAGTGGAAGACCATGGCAGAAAACGGCTCTATGTACAACACGCCTCCCTGCTACACCATCTACATGGCAAAGCTGGTCTACGAATGGATCCTCTCCCTGGGCGGACTTGACGTCATGAAGGAAATGAACGTCAAGAAGGCAAAGGTGCTCTACGACTACCTCGACAGCCAGGATTACTATCTCGCTCCCGTCAAGAAGGAAAGCCGGTCGATGATGACTGTCACCTTCGTCACCGGCGATGCGGATCTCGACAAGAAGTTCGCCTCCGAGGCAGCCAAGGCAGGTCTGAAGAACCTCAAGGGTCACCGCTCGGTCGGCGGCATGAGAGCTTCGATCTACAACGCAATGCCCTATGAGGGTGTGGTCGCTCTGGTCGAATTCATGAAGGAATTCGCAAAGAACAATCCGAAGAAATAAAGAGGAACAAACGCTATGAATATTCAACTGCTTAACAAAATCGCCAAGGTCGGCCTCGCTGAGCTTGGAAATGCTTACACCGTCGGCGAAGAGGTTCAGAACCCCGACGGAATCATGGTCCGCTCTGCCGTCATGCACGAGATGGAGTTCGGATCTGAGCTGAAGGCGATCGCTCGCGCCGGTGCCGGCGTCAACAACATTCCGATCGACCGCTGCTCGGCGTCCGGTATCGTGGTGTTCAACACCCCCGGCGCAAACGCAAACGGCGTCAAGGAGCTTGCCATCTGCGCACTCCTGCTCGCAGCACGTGACGTTGTCGGCGGCATCGAATGGGCAAAATCGCTCAAGGGTACCGCAGACGTCGCAAAGCAGGTCGAAAAGGGCAAGTCCAAGTTCGCAGGAACCGAGCTCAAGGGCAAGACCCTCGGTGTCATCGGTCTGGGTGCCATCGGCGGCATGATCGCAAACACCGCGATCGCGCTCGGCATGAAGGTCATCGGCTGCGACCCCTTCCTCTCGGTTGAGGGCGCTTGGAATCTCGATCGCAACGTCGTTCGCGCAGCTACCTACGATGAGATCTTCGAAAAGGCAGACTATATCACCCTCCACGTTCCCGCAACCAAGGAGACCAAGAACATGATCTGCACCGCAAACATCGCAAAGATGAAGGACGGCGTCAAGATCATCAACCTCTCCCGCGCCGACCTCGTTTCCGCGGCCGACCTCAAGACCGCGATGGCAGACGGTATGGTCTCGGCTTACGTCACCGACTTCCCCACCGAGGAGATCCTTGAGATCCCCGGCGTCGTTGCCATTCCTCACCTGGGCGCCTCCACCGAGGAGTCCGAGGACAACTGCGCCATCATGGCCGCTCGCGAGCTCGATGATTACCTCAAGAACGGTAACATCAAGAACAGCGTCAACTTCCCCAACGTCGAGATGCCCCGCTCCAGCGAGGCGCGTATCTGCGTGCTCCACGCAAATATTCCCGCCGTCCTGACCAAGATCACCGCGGCTCTCGCCGATGAAGGCTTGAATATCGAAAACATGACCAACAAGTCCAAGGGCGACAACGCCTACACCATGGTCGACGTCTCCTCGGTTCCCTCCGACGCCGCGATCGCTCATATCGCCGCTCTCGAAGGTATCTACCGCGTGAGAAACGTTTGATTCCCCATCACGGTCATTCGTGGGAAGGAAAAGCTTCTAGCTAGCTTTTCCTTCCCTCCTTTTCTTTTTGTGGGGGTGCTTTTTGAAGGCCGCGTTTGTGGGGGCTGATGTCGGGTGTGTCTGTGCGCTCGACCAATCTTTTTTGTGGGGGTGCGGTTGGAAGGACG
>JAZSJS010000149.1:0-5260 GCA_045534435.1 Eubacteriales bacterium | reverse complement strand
GTCGTCGGCATCGGTTTTGAGCGATGCGGCCCCTACTAAAATAGACCCGAACGTCTCTTTAATTGTTGGCATCAGAATATTGAGCACGGTCATATAGTCACGCAGCATCTCGCGCGGCGTGATCATGCTGTCCGCACCCGCGCGTCCGAGACAGATCTTCAAAAACGAGACCATCTGCTCCTGTGTGATGCGCGGCTCTTCTCCGTAATTCTGCGCGTAGAGCTTGGTCACACGGCTGATCAGCGCAAAGAGCTCGTCGTCCGAAAGTCGGCGCAGACGAATGACGGGACCGATGAGATTCTTGAAGCCCTCCAGCGCAAATCGGCTGTCGCAAAGACGGCTTCGAAGTGCCTCGTAGCTGAACAGACCGCGTCGCGTATCCTCCAAAAACTGCGGTGTGCCGCCAAGGATCAGAGCCAAGCCCTCGGCCCTTCCCTGCAGGGTGTCGTTGAACATCGACAGGATCTTTTCATAGTTATTCTCGCGGCTGACGCGGTGCGAGATCTTGTAGAGATTGACACACTCGTCGATGAAGACCACCAATCCGCGATAGCCCATCTTGCGTGCAAGCGCTGCCCACAGCTTGAGAAAATCGTACCAATTGTCATCGTCGATGATGACGGAGACCTGAAATCCCAGCTCGCGCCGTGCTTCGCTCTTGGTGGAATATTCTCCGCGCAGCCAACGCAGGCAGGCGCTTTTTCTTTCATCATCTCCGTCGGTGTAGGCGCGGTAATATGCCGTCACCACGCGTGCAAAATCAAATCCGCCGACCAGATCCTCGATCTCCCGCATGGCGGCAAGCACCTCTCGCTCAAGCGCGCCCGAAAATGCGGCATCGTCCGCCGAGATCCCCGATGCGACCACGCGGCCCTGAAGCGTGGTGATCCACCGTGCGATGATGCGCGGCAACGCACCGCCTTCGGGAGAAGCCTTTGAGGCAAGGTTTTTCATCAGCTCGCGATAGGTTGCGACGCCGCTTCCCCCCGTTCCGTAAAGACGGCGCTCGGGAGAAAGATCGGCATCGGCGGTCAGAAAATCGCGCTCGAGCGCGTAGCCGCGGATGAGCTGCATCAGAAAGCTCTTTCCGCTTCCGTAGCGTCCGATGAGGAAGCGCATCGTTCCGCCTCCCTCGTTCACCGCCTCCAGGTCCGACAGCATCGCCGCGATCTCGTCGCGTCTGCCGATGGCGATATAGGGCGCACCCGCGCGCGGCACAACACCTGCCGACACCGACGCCAGAAGCGACGTCAGAATGCGCTTCGGTACCTTTGGCACCTGATATTCTTCGATTCGTTCCATATCTCTTCCCTTTCCGGTTTCATCCCTCGTCGGTCAATGCCTCAAGCATCTCCCGATAATCCTCTATCACGGCGTATCCGTCGCCGTTTTCCTCCAGCAAAATGTCCCCCAAGAGATCGGCGGCAAGCGCGTTGACCTCATCCGCAAGCACCTCAAGCGGCACTCCCGCCGCTCTCGCCGCCGCCCTTTGTCCCGCGACGTCCTCCGCGCGGATCGCGCAAAGAAGCGCGCGATAGGGCTTCCATGCCCCCTCATCCCCGACTGTCCCGTCGGGCAGCTCCTTGGCACTCGGCTCCGACACCGACGGCATCGGTTCCTCAACGGTGGGGGCACAAGCGGGCTCTTCCTCCTCAAACGCCTCGACCAGGCGCTCGGTGGTATCCCACGAAAGTCTCTCGATCTCCGCCGCATCCGAAAGAGAAAGCTCCTTCCGAGGCAGCTCGTAAAGCCGATCGTATTCCCTCTCGCGCTGCTCCTCCTCGCGCTTCTTTTTCACAACCGCCGTCTCGCGTGCCGGAAGCATCTCGTCCAGAACGCCGTCCAAAAGCGCGCGCAGCGCGGGGGAAAGGGCATAGATCGAAAGTCGCGAGCGAACACCGAAATAGGCGCGCAATCGGTTCTCGGTATATTTGACCATATCGGTGATCAGATAGCGCAGCTCATGCGATCGGGAGAACGAGCAAAACTCAACCTCGATGCGACGCTTGATGCGATAGGAGCAGAGCGCGCCGCTGTAAGCGTCGCGCACAAGCCTGCTGTCGTCCATCCCCGCGAGCAGAAAAAGCCTTCCCTCCGACGAGGTATGCTCTGCCACGGCACGCAGGCAACGGGCAACCGCCCGGTCATAAAGAGCGCGCCGCTCGGGGGTGCAGAACTTGCTTTTTTGATAATCATAATTCGAGCAAAAGGTCAAAAGCGCTCGCACGTAGACGTCGGAATCGCCCGACGGAACGTAAAATTCCTTGAGCGTGCAATGTGTCATGACCTCGGAAAGCAGCTTCCCCTCAAGGCTGGGGGGTGGCAGACGGTGGATCAGGCAGAAGTCACAGATCCATTCCGGCAGGCAACTGTCGAGCTGGGGATAGGTGCTGCGATAATTCGCCCACACGCGGCACAAAAGCTCCCGTGAGGCGAGCGCATCCTCCTCTTGAGACAGGTTGAGAATCTCATAAATGAAGAGCAAAATATAGCTGTAATCACTCTCCGGGCAGATGCCGTGCCGCAAATTTTCGCGCCACCACAGATACCACTCCAGTTGTTGCCGCGACATCTGGGAATACTGCGGCACGTAAGAGAAAAACGGCACGTGCGGGCATTCGACCCCCACAACACTGCGAAGCCTCTGCGCATCGCGCGCAAAGCTTTCGTAGTAGCGGTAATTGCTTCGCCAGCGAAAGAGCCTGACGCGGTGGATTAACGCATTTTCGGGCATGTATTCCTCGTCTGCCGGCGGCCGTCTTTCTTCATCTGCGGTGTGCGGAGGGATAAAATGACGTCTCGGCGCATCCTCGGTATTTTTCGGGATCGGGATCTCGCGGGAATGGCTCTCGGCCAACTGTTCGGGCGCGTCGAGCGTGATCTCGGTCGTTTCGGTGTCACTTGGATAGCGCGGTGCCTTCTTCGGCGGGATCAGCGCGTCAATATCCCAAAAGCGATCCATCTCCTCGGCGCGTTTCTTTTTTTCGTCCCGGTCCATTCTCTCCCCTCCCTTCGATTTCGGCATCCCCACGGTGCTTTTATTGGATTCTTCGTAATACTCTATTATATCACGCTTTTCCCTCTTTGTCAATCACTCCCGTTTCTTTTGCAAAATTCTTTTGTTCAAAAAAATTTGAGGGAGCGCGGGACTTTTTGGCGCTACCCTCTACAATTATTCACAAATTTGTGGTAAACTGTTATCAACGATGCATCTGGAAAGGATTTGGAATCATGGCAATCAAGCAAAGAAATGAGATCGACGAGCAGTTCACCTGGAACTTCTCGGATATATTCGTCTCCGACGAGGCATGGGAGACGGCTTATGCCGCGGCAGAGCAAAAAATTGCCGCCGTCGATGCCGTCAAAGGAACGCTGGGAAAATCCGCCGAGGCTCTGCGTCACGGATTGGACGCGGTCTATGCGGCGGCGCGCGAAATGGAGCTGGTTTATATTTACGCCATGCTTCGCAAAAACGTTGACAACGGAGATCCGAAATATCAGGCGATGCAAGGAAGGGCCGTCAACCTCAGCGTCAGATTTTCCACCGCCTGCGCCTTTCTTGATCCCGAGATCCTCGCGATCGATGCCGCAAGGCTGGCGGAAATGATGCAGCATCCCCTCCTCGCCTCCTACCGTCACATTCTGGAGGATACCGACCGCAACCGCGCCTATACCAAGGATGCCCAAACGGAATCCATGCTTGCGCTGCTCTCGGACGCAGCGGGAACCGCCTCCGACAGCTTTGATATGCTCAGCAACGTCGACATGACCTTCCCCGAGATCACCGATGAGAACGGTGAGCGCGTCAGCCTGACACACGGAAACTTCGGCGTCTTCCGCGAAAGCACCGACGCGCGCGTGCGCCGCGAGTCCTTCGAGGCATATTTCGGAGAATTTCAGCACTTCATCAACACCTTCGCCGCCATGTATTCCGGCAGTGTCAAGATGGATAACTATTTCACACAGGTGCGAGGCTATTCCTCGGCATGCGAGCAGGCGCTCTTTTCCGACAACGTCCCCGTCGCGGTCTACGACAAGCTCGTCGAGGCGATCCATGCGGGTCTTCCCACCATGCGCCGCTATCTCGAGCTTCGCCGCCGCGTGTTGGGGCTGGAGGAGCTGAATATGTACGACCTCTATTGCCCGATCGTTCCCAACGTCGAAATGACCGTCACCTTTGAGGAAGCCAAGGAAATGCTCAAAAAGGCAACGCTGCCGCTCGGCCAGGATTATCAAAGGTTGCTCGACAGAGCCTTCTCGGAGCGTTGGATCGACGTCTACGAAAACAAGGGCAAGACCGCAGGTGCTTATTCCTGCGGTGTGTTCGGTGTGCATCCTTACGTCCTCTTGAACTACACCAACACGCTCGACGATGCCTTCACGCTCGCGCATGAGCTCGGTCACGCCATGCATTCCTATCTTTCGGATCACACCCAGGAGTTCCAAAACCACGACTATCGCATCATGGTTGCCGAGGTCGCGTCGACCGTCAACGAGGTTCTGCTCACGCGCTACCTGCTCGCGACCGAGACCGATCCCGCGCGCCGTGCCTATATTCTCAATCACTTCCTCGAGGGCTTCCGCACGACGGTCTTCCGTCAGACCCTCTTTGCCGAGTTTGAGCGTCAGGCACACGATCTGCAGCTGAGCGGTACGCCTCTGACGGCAGATCTGCTCAATGAGATCTATCGCAAGCTCAACGAGCTCTACTATGAGGGTGCCGTCATCAATCCTCTCCAAGCGATCGAATGGGCGCGTATTCCGCATTTCTATAACGCGTTCTACGTCTATAAATACGCAACCGGCTTCTGCTCCGCAGTTTCAATCGCAAAGAATATCCTCGAAAACAACGGCGCCGCCGATTATCTGCGATTCCTCTCCACCGGCGGATCGGACTACCCCTTGGAAGAATTGAAGATCGCAGGCGTCGATCTCACCAAGCCCGATACCGTCGCCTCCGCGCTCGCCGAGTTCGATCGCGTCTTGACCGAGCTCGAAGAGCTGCTATAAGCTTTTGTGTGGTGCTTTTTTCAAAAAGCACCACACTTTTTTCTTTTTCTGAGGACGCGTTTTGTGGGGGTGCTGATGTTGGGTGTGTCTCTGCGCTCGACCGTTTGTTTTTTTGTGGGGGTGCTTTTTGAAAAAACCCACCCCCACGCCCCCGCAAAAACTTTCCTGACAAGGGGTAAAAAAGAAAGCCTTTATCCGTACGCTCCGAATGAGCAATCGCTCCCGCAGTTGTTTTGGGACCCACGACCCA
>JAZSJS010000025.1:0-12018 GCA_045534435.1 Eubacteriales bacterium | reverse complement strand
AGTAGAACACGATCGCGCCAACACCCACCGCCTCGGCAATTTCCGAGCCGTTGACAAGATTGGGGTTTTTCTCCTTCATGATCGCGGTCACCTTCTCGATCGCAAGCGCGAAGAGATCCTTGAGCAGCACGACGTTACCCGTGCGCGTTGCCAGCTTGGCTCCGTTGAGCGACACGGTTCCGTAAGGAACGTGTACCAGCTGATCGTACCAAGGGTATCCCATCATTTCCACGACCTTGAACCACTGCGCAAAATGCAGACACTGCTGTGCGCTGGTGACGTAGATCGCTTTGTCAAACTTGTAGTTCTCCTTACGGTAGACCGCCGCCGCGATGTCACGCGTGGGATAGAGCGTAGAGCCGTCACGCTTCAGGATCAGGCAAGGCGGCATATTGTAATCCGAGAGGTCGACGATCGAAGCGCCGTCGTCGATCTTGAGCAATCCCGCATCACGCAGCTTCTGCACCTGAGCGGGCATTTTGTCGGTGTAAAAGCTCTCGCCCTTGTAGGAGTCAAAGGTGATGCCGAGCTGCTTGTAGGTCCTTTCGTATTCCTCCAGGCTGATCGAAACGAACCATTTCCAAAGCTCCAGATTTTCCGCGTCTCCCATCTCCAGCTTGTGGAACTCGGCGCGTGATTCCTCCGCCAACGCGTCGTCTGCGGGGATTCCGTTCTCGGGGTCGCCCTTGATGGCATTGTTGACGCGAACGTAAAGCTCAACCAGCTTGTCGATGCCGCCCTCGATGACAGCCTCGCGGCTTCCCCACTTGCGGTAGGCAACGATCAGCTTTCCGAACTGCGTTCCCCAGTCACCGAGATAGTTGATTCCGTAGCAATCATATCCCACAAACTCATGAAGCTTGCGCAAGGAGTGTCCGATGACCGTGGTGCCCAGATGTCCGATGTGGAAGGGCTTTGCCACGTTGGGCGAGGAATAATCCAGAACCACCATCTTTCCCTTTCCGTAATCGGAGGAGCCGTAAGCGTCGCCCTGCTCCAGAATTTCGGGCACGACGTGCGTGGCAAGATAGTCGTTGGAAAGTGTGAGATTCAAATATCCGCTGACTGCCTCGACCTTGGCGATCGACTCATCCTTGACGGCATCGCAAAGAGCAGCCGCGATCTGCACGGGGGCACGGCGCAGCGTTTTGCTCAGCTTGAAGCAAGGAAATGCGAGGTCGCCCATGCTTGCATCGGGCGGATATTCCAGCATTGCCACAACGTCGGCTGCGTTCAACTCGGCGGCATCGTTGATTCCTTTAACTGCCGCCACCAGCTGCTCGGCAATGCGTTTTTTAATCGTTTGCATAGTAAATCCTTTCGTTTCTGTTCTGTCTGATCTTTTTTAACAATCTATTATACTACAAAACAAGCTTTCTTTCAAGTATTTTTTTCATGATTTTACGGTGAGATCGGCGGTTTCGGCTTGTACAAATCGCAAAAGCTCCTCACGATCCAGAAGCAACTGTGCCCCACGCGTGCCTGAGCTGACCGTGATCCGGTCGAACATCAGAGCGCTTTCGTCAAACCACGTGGGAAATTTTTTCTTCATGCCGATCGGCGAAACCCCTCCGCGGATATATCCCGTGAGCGCAAGGAGATCCTTGACGTGGATCATCTCGATCTTTTTGTTCTTTGTGATCGCGGCGGCTCGACGCAGGTCGATCTCATGCGCGACGGGAATGCAAAAGATGAGCGGACCGGTCTTGTCTCCCCTTGCCACAAGCGTCTTGAACATCCGCTCGGGCGGATAAGCGATCTGCTCGGCAATATGCATGCCGCTCAGATCATTTTCGTCCACCTCGTATTCCAGCACCTCGAAGGCGATCCTTGCCGCCGTGAGCATGCGCATGGCATTGGTTTTGATCATATGACTCCTCTTTCTGTCCTCACTCGGTCAGTCCCATCATCTCTCTTGCGGCGGAGCGCTGGGTGTCTGTGACGGTCAATCCGCCCAGGATCCGTGCGATCTCCTCAACACGCGCCTCCTCATCAAGCTCCTCGAGCGAGGTCTCGGCTCTGCCGTCGCGCTCCTGCTTGGTGATGAGATAATGCGTGTCGGCAAGAGACGCGATCTGTGCCGAGTGCGTTACGCAAAGCACCTGCGCGTCGCTCGCGCTCTCCTTGAGCTTGATCCCGATCTTGCGCGAGGTCTTTCCCGAAACACCGGTGTCGATCTCGTCGAAGATCACGGTTCCCGCGCCGTCGCGGTCGTTGATGACCGAGCGAAGCGCGAGCATGATGCGTGAAAGCTCACCGCCCGATGCGATACGGATCATGGGCTGCAAGGGCTCTCCCGCGTTGGTCGCAATCAAAAATTCAATATCGTCCGCGCCATTCTCTCCAAGCGGCACGGGGGTGATGGCAATTTCAAAGCGAACGCGAGGCATATCCAAAAAGGTCAGCGCCTCTGTCACCTCTTTGGTGACGGATCGGGCGGAAAGCCGTCTTTTTTCGGTCAGAATTGCCGCCAGACGCGTTGCCTCGGCAGTCAGTCCTTCGGCCTCCTGCGTCAAAAGTGCAGTACGCTCCTCGGAGTCCTCCAGCTCGTCAAGCTTTTCTTTCGCGCGATCGCGGAAGGCGAGAATTTCGGCAATACTGCCTCCGTATTTGCGCTTGAGCTTGGAGATCCCCTCCAGGCGTCCCTCAATGCGATCGATGCGTGCGGTGGGATCCTCGCGATCGTCGTCGGCAAACGACGCGGCACTCTCGGCAATATCCTCCAATTCGGAGGCAGCCGACAGCAGACGATCCGCAAGCGTCTCGGCACCCTCCACCACGTCACCGAGCGATCGCAGCGCATTCTCGGCTCGCTTGACCAGCGTGTGCGCGCCCTTTTCGCTTGCGATCAAACGGTAGGCAAGCTCGCTCTGCCGATTGATGCGCTCCAGACTGCAAAGGCGATCTCTCTCCTTTGTCAGGGTCTCCTCTTCTCCGTCACGGAGCTTCATCGCGTCAATATCCGCGATCTGAAACTGCAAGATCTCGCGCATCCGAAGCTTTTCCGCCTCGTCGAGCTCGACCGATGCCAGCCTTCTGCGCGTTTCCTTTAGGGATTGGTATACCTTGCGGTAAGCCACAAGCTCCTCCTCGGGATGTGCATAGGCATCCAAAAGCTCGGCATGTGCGCTTTTTTGCAAGAGTCTTTGATGATCGGATTGACCATGAATGCTGACCAGCATCCGCGCGATCTCTCTTTGCACGCTCTGTGTGACCGTTTGTCCGTCGATCCTTGTTTTGGATTTTCCGTCGGCAGATACCGTGCGCTGGAGCATCAGCGTTGCATCCTCACAGGCAAAGCCCATCTCGGCAAGCGCTTGACAAACGGCGGGAGAAAGCTCCTCAAACACCGCGCTCACGGTCGCCACGCTCTCTCCCGAGCGGATCAGCTCGCGCGAGGAGCGGTTTCCGAGCAGCAGATTGATGCTGTCGATCATGATGGATTTTCCGGCACCGGTCTCACCGGTAATCACCGAAAACCCCTTTGAAAAGTCTATGTCCGCGCGGCGAATCACCGCGATATTTTCAATGTGAAGTGAGCGAAGCATGGTTCAACGTCCACCCACGAGCGTGCGAAGATAATCGCTGATCTCGGTCGCACACGCCTCGTCGCGCGCGACGATCATGATGGTGTCGTCCCCCGCCACGCATCCGAGGATCTGCTCCATCTTCATGCCGTCGATGCCGACCGCAACCGCCTGTGCCAGGCCCGAGAAGGTCTTGAGCACAACGATATTGAGTGCGGAATCGACCGAAACGATCGAGCCGATGATCGTAGATCCGAACTTCATCGACGGTCCGTGCTCCTCGCTCTGCTTGGGAAGCACGTAGCGATAGGTTCCCTTTCCCGTCGTCATCTTGGAAATATTCAATTCCCGAATATCACGCGAAACCGTCGCCTGCGTCACCTCGAACCCATGGTCGCGGAGGCGCTCGATCAGCTCGTCCTGCGTGTCGATCTCAAAGGCAGAGATCAATTCCAAAAGCTTTTCCTGTCTTCTCTTTTTCATGGTCGGACCTACTCCTTTATACGTTGGAATCATTCATTTTCTTTCTTAATTTACGGTAAAAATCACTGTTTTTCAATCGGATCAGGCGCGTGGTCTTGCTTGATTTGGTGATCCGAACCGATTGGTTGCGATAAAGCTCAAAATTCATTCTGCCGTCCACGGTCAGATAAAGCATCTTTTCGCGGTTGCAGATATTCCGCACCCTCAGCACCGCGTCATCGGGAAAGAGGATCGGACGCGCGATAAAGGAATGGGGACAGATTGGGGTTGCGCAAATGCAGGCCACGCGCGGATCGACCACGGCACCGCCCGCCGACATTGAATATGCCGTCGACCCCGTCGGAGTGGCAATGATGAGTCCGTCGGCGCGGTAGGTCGTGACGGTCTCCTCGCCCTCACAAAGCTCCAGATCGATCATGCGAGAGACCGAGCCGTTGGAAATGACGGCATCGTTGAGCGCATCACAAAAGGCGCGCAGCTCTCCGCCGGCATTGAGCAGCTCCACACGCAGCATCGCGCGCTCCTCAATGCGATAATCACCGCGGAAGAGACGGGAAAGCTGATCCAGCTCGCTCATCTCCAGCTCTGCCATATATCCAAGCCGACCGAGGTTGATGCCGAGGATCGGAATGCCTCTTTGCGCGGCGCGTCTGCCTGCCTCCAGGATGGTTCCGTCTCCGCCCAGCACGATCAGAATATCCGCCTCCGCGTACACACTGTCGATCGGCAGATAGCGAAACTCCTCGCGGCTCTTGTTCATCCGCACCAGCTTCTCACGGTGGAAGGCCGCAATCAGCACCTCTCCGCCCTCTGCGAGGATCCGATCGGCAACTGCCATGGCGGCATTTGCCTTTTCGGTAATATTAAAATTGGTCATCAATGCAAATTTTCGCATAACAGATCTCCTTTTTCGCATGCTTGCGAAATTGTTTCGCGTTTTTGATTTATTTTCCGGTCACACGCAAGACAAGCTCCGGTGTCACCCTTCCCGCCGCATCCGCGCGGTTGGAAAAATGAACCAAAAATTCGCGGTTTCCGTCGCCGCCCGTCACGGGCGACGCGATCAGTCCGATCGGTGTCAAGCCGACCGCCTCGGCAGACTGCAGGACACGGTCGATCGCATATCGGTGCGCACGCGGCTCCTTGACGATCCCACCCTTGCCGAGCATCGATCTTCCAACCTCAAACTGCGGCTTGATCAGCACGATCGCTTCTCCTCCTCCGCAAAGCAGGGCGGGAAATTGCGGAATGATGTAGGTTGCCGAAATAAACGACACGTCCATCACCACAAGATCAACGCATCCGCCAATGCGCTCGGGAGTCAGGTCTCTTGCGTTGGTATGCTCCATCGAGGTCACACGCGCATCCGCCAAAAGCTTCGGCGCGAGCTGCCCGCTGCCGCTGTCCACCGCGATCACCCGAGAAGCGCCGCGTTGCAAAAGGCAGTCGGTAAATCCGCCCGTCGATGCTCCAACGTCCAACGCCGTTTTGCCGAGGGGATCCACACGAAAGGCATCGAGTGCCGCCGCAAGCTTGAGTCCTCCCCTGCCAACGTAAGGAAGATCGTCCTCAACGCTGACCTCATGCGCGCCGTCGGCAATATTTTGCGCGGGCTTGACAACCGTCACACCGTCAATCCGCACGCGACCGCTCTCGATCAGAGTGCGTGCTCGTTGACGGCTGGGAGCATATCCTCCCTCGGTCAAAAAAACGTCGGCTCGCATTTTATTTTGTTCTCTTGGCAAGCCACTCGGCAATCGTCACGAGTGTCTCGGAGTTGGGATACTTCCGAATCGCCGTGATCGCCTCGTTGGTCAGGCGGTCGGCATAGAACTGTGCCTCCTCCACACTGAAGAATGTGAGGAAGGTATTCTTTTGATGCTCCTCGTCCACGCCCACGTTTTTGCCAAGCTCCTCGGCATTGCCCGTACGGTCCAGAATATCGTCAACGATCTGGAAAGCCAGACCGATGTTTTCGGCATAGGTCACGACGTCCTTCATGCATTTGTCTCCCATGGAGACACCCGCCGCCATCGCGCCGAGTACTGCCGCCGCGCCGATCAGCGCGCCGGTCTTGAGCGAGTGAAGCTTGATCAATTCGTCAAGCGTCAACGCCTTCTTTTCGCCCTCCAGATCCATGATCTGGCCGCCTACCATGCCATAGCGTCCGGCACAGCTTGCAAGATATGCCACCGCCATCGCCGAGGTCTCAGCCCCCGCCACGGTGTTGGATGCCGCAGCCTCAAACGCACCCGTCAGAAGTGCATCTCCCGCCAAAAGAGCCGTGCTCTCGCCAAACACCTTGTGGTTGGTGGGCTTTCCGCGACGCAGATCGTCGTTGTCCATGCAAGGAAGATCGTCGTGAATGAGAGAATAGGTATGGATCATCTCCACGGCACAGGCAAACGGCAACGCCGCCGCCTCCTCACCGCCGAGCATCCGACAAAACTCCAGCGTCAGCACGGGACGGATTCGCTTTCCGCCCGCAAACAGACTGTATCTCTCGGCGTCCAAAAGGACGCGCAGATCCTCGTCCTCGGTATAATATTGCTTCATCGCCTCTTCTACCACGCGTGCATCGCGGTGCATCAAAAGCTCCAAAACTTCCTCTGTCATTTTTCTTCCTCCGCGGTATTGAAATCAACCAGCTCCGCGCCTCCGTCGGGGCGCAGCTGCAGCATCCTGACGCGTTGCTCCGCGCTCTCAAGACGCTCATTACAGGTGCGGATCAGACCCACACCCTCTTCGTAAAGGCCGAGAAGCTCGTCCAGATTGCCCTCGCCTCTCTCCAGCCTTGCGAGAATTTCCTCCAATCGGGCAAGCGCCTCCTCAAAGGTCTTTTTTTCGGTTGCCATATTGACACTTCCTTTCTTCATTGATGCCTCTTCGCAACGGCATCCACCGCGCCGTCTGCGAATCGGATCTGCAAGAGATCGCCCTCTGCAACGTCGGCGGCACGTGTGACCACTCTGCCCTCCCTGGCAACGGCGGCATAGCCGCGCGAGAGCACCGCCAACGGACTCATCGCCTCCAGGCGAGCGCCTGCCGTCACAAGTCTGTGGCGATGGCGATCAAGCTCCTTGGCAAAGCCATCCTCCAAGCGTCGTTCGCTTTGCAGAACGCGCTGACGCTGATGATCCAAAAAATACGTGGGACGCACAAAGCAGGGTGTCCTCGCGATCCTTTGCAGATCGCGTTTTTCCTGTGCAATACGCGCCAAGATCAAGCGGTTCATTCGCGCCGCCGTCACACCGATCCCCGCTGCCAGCTCTTTGGCATCGGGAACGGCAAGCTCCGCAGCGGCAGACGGCGTCGGAGCGCGTCGATCCGCGACAAAATCACAAATGGTAAAATCACTCTCGTGCCCCACCGCTGAGATCACGGGAATCGGGCATTCGGCGATCGCACGTGCGAGAGTCTCGTCGTTGAATGCCCACAGATCCTCGATCGAGCCTCCGCCGCGACCGATGATGATGACGTCGCAAATGTCCGTCATTCCAAAAAAGGCAATTCCCATCCGCAGCTGCTCGGGGGCCTCCGCACCCTGTACCGCAGAGGGAAACAGAATCATTTCCGCCAAGGGAAAGCGTCTGGCGAGAACGTTGCGGATGTCGTGCACCGCCGCCCCGCTCGGAGACGTGATCACTCCCACACGCATCGGCATGGCTGGCAACGGCTTTTTGCGATCCGCGTCAAACAGCCCTTCGGCTTCCAGACGGCGACGCAGCTGCTCGTATTGCATCGCGAGCGAGCCGATTCCGTCGGGCTGAAGATCGTCCACGTAAAGCTGATACTGACCGCTTTGTCCGTAAACCGAAACGCGCCCGTGCGCGATCACCTTCATGCCGTCCTCGGGACGGAAGGCAAGCCGCGCGGCATAAGCACGGAACATGACCGACTTGAGCTGCCCCTCGGCATCCTTGATCGTGAAATAAAGATGTCCCGACGAGGCGTAATATTTGAAATTGGAGATCTCACCGCGAACGTAGACGCTTGACAGAAGTCTGTCGCCGTCCATCAGCATTTTGAGATAATCATTGAGCTGTGATACCGACAGCACGCCGTCGTTTTTGCGCAAATAATCCATGCAAGATCTCCTTTCCTCTTTTTTGATGTTCTGAGAAGCTCTCTTATACGTAATGATTCAAAAAGCTTCTTCTGCAAAGCAATGAGATTCCGGCTGCGTTATCGGCAGAAAACTGCGGCTCTGCAAAATAGGTATTTTCCCGCACACTCAGCAAGCCCCGGATCCGTCGGTTGCTCATCACCCCGCCCGCGTAAAGCACGGGAATCGTGGGGTCCTTCTCGTCGATCGCCTGCGTCATCGCGCGTAGCGTCTCTGCCACAAAATCAAGGACGTAAGCACTCACAAGTGCGCGATCTCCGGTCTCCCGCCAAAGTCCTTCTGCCAAATTCTGCAAGCCCGACAGATGACAGTCACCGTCGCGCACGCAGATCCGCGGACGCGGATGCTTGCCGACAAAGCCGCTTGCAAGCTGCTCCATTTCCTTTCCGCAAGGAAATTGCAAGCCCATCGCCACACCCACGCGGTCGATCGCCTGCCCTGCATTGAGATCCTTGGTCTCTCCGATCAGCTCGATCGAAAATCCGTCCTCATGCGGTGTGACCGAAAGCGCCTCCGTGGTGCCGCCCGAGACGTGAAACGCAACGAAACGGCTCCGCAACAATCTCTCGCTCTCTCCCGAGGAATAGAGCGCCGCCATGACGTGGCCGTCCTGATGAGAAAACTCCAGCACGGGAACACCGAGCGCCGCCGCAAAGGATTCTGCCGCCGCGCGCCCCGCGAGGAAGCACGGCATATAGGATCCCTCAACCGTTCTCGGACGCGTCGAGCAGCCGACTGCACGCACGTCAAACGCTCCGAGATGCTCGCGCAAGCATTGCATCAGCACGGGCAGATTTTTGACGTGTGAAAAGACCGCATCACTCTGGCGCAGTCCGCACTCCCCCTCCTTCACGGGCAGAGGTGCCTTGAGGTTGGCGATTACCTCACCATCCTCGGTGCAGATCGCGATGGAGGTAGTATAATTGCTGGTGTCGATGCCAACAAAGCAAGCTTGTTTCATGCCTTGCCCGCTGCCTCGATCTCGGCCTTGACACCGTTGAGCAGACCGTTGACAAAGCGACGCATCTTCAGATCGTCAAAGCGCTTCACCAACTCGATTGCCTCGTTCAGCGACACTGCGGCGGGGACGTCATCCATATAAAGCATCTCGTAGATCGAAAGTCGGATGATGCTGCGCGAGATCGGAGAAATCCGACTCGGCTTCCATCCGTTGGAATGACGGACGATCAGCTCGTCGATCTGCTCCAGATGCTCCCGAACGCCAAAATACACCGTGCGGATATAGGGCTCCTCCGACACCTCGCGGTTTTCCTCCGAAAGCACGAAGATCTCGTTGGGATCCTCCTCGGTGCGAAATTCCGTCTCAAACAACAAACGAAATGCCTCTTCTCTTGCTTCTTTTCTTGTCATTGCTGCCATAGCGGTGGTGTTTTCCTTTCTTTTTTCGCCTGCGATCCTGCCGATTCTGAGCAAGATTGCATAAATATCCATCTTATTTATTATACAACAAATCTCTCGTTTCGTCAACAGAAAAATGAATATTTTTTTGCATATTTTGAATATTTTGAATATAAAATGTGGATAGACGCTCCATCGCTCAAAAAATCCCGAAAGTGAGGCAAGCCACCATGCAACGCGATCTGACGCTCCCCTTCAAGTTCTTGATTTTTTTGCTGATCCTCTCGCTCGTTTCGATGATTTTTTATTCGCTCGCGCAACGCTTCGGAACCCCCTCGGAGGGCGTTCTCAACGACCCCTCTCCCCGCCCCTTCACGGTGGTGATCGACGCGGGACACGGAGGTGAGGACGGCGGAGCGGTCAGTGAATCGGGAATCTTTGAAAAGGACGTCAATCTTGAGATCGCTCTGGCGCTTCGGGATCTGCTCACGGCAAACGGCATCAAGGTGGTTATGACGCGGAGCACCGACGTTCTGCTTTATGACCGAAACGTCGATTATCACGGCAGAAAAAAGGCGCTCGATCTTGCCGCACGACGCAAAATTGCCGAGGAAACCGAAAACGCAGTCTTCGTCAGCATCCACATGAATGCCTATCCGCTGTCGCAATACCGAGGACTTCAGGTCTGGTATTCGCCCAATCATCCACACTCACGCACGCTCGCCGAGGTCGTGCAAACCAACGCACATTCGCTGCTTCAGCCCTACAATACCCGAAAGATCAAAAGCGCGACCGACAGCATCTATCTCTTACATCATCTGAATTGTCCCGCCGTGCTTGTGGAATGCGGCTTCCTTTCCAATCCCGAGGATGCCGCGGCGCTCGCCACCGATGAATATCGCCGGCAAGTAGCATTTTTGATCTTTCTTTCGATCATGGAGGCACAAAACCTATAAAATCCACTTGATTTCTTCGCCGCGATGTTGTATAATAAAAGCAGAACCTCACAAGTGATTGCAAAGGAAGGGCAACGTCGGAGAATGAAAGGCTTAAAAACGGTTTATATCTGCTCAAAATGTGAATATCAATCCCCAAAATGGCTTGGAAAATGCCCTAAATGCGGCGCCTGGAACAGCTTTGTTGAGGATGTGGAGGAGGCGGCTCCCACGGCTTCCGCGCCGCGCCGCGCGAGTCTGATTCCCGCAAACAGCGACCAGCATGCCGTGCAATTTCACGAGCTGAATATGCCCGATTATATGCGTCAAAACACAGGACTCGGAGAATTGGACCGCGTTCTGGGAGGCGGCTTGGTGCACGGCTCTGTCGTTCTGCTCTCGGGTGAGCCCGGCATTGGAAAATCCACGCTGCTCATGCAGATCTGCGACGCGCTCGGATCGTCTCGCAGAGTGCTTTACGTCTCGGGAGAGGAATCGGGCGGACAGCTCAAGCTTCGCGCCAAGCGCCTCGGCATCTCGGGTGAGCATCTCTTTATTCTCACCGAAACCAACATCGAAAAGATTCTCAAAGAATCCGACAAGGTCAAGCCCGACATCATGATCGTCGACTCGATCCAAACGGTATATTCATCGGCGGTCAATTCCACCCCCGGCAGCATCACGCAGGTCAAGGAAAGCGCGCTTTCCCTGATCAACAAGGCAAAGGCCGACGGCATTTCGGTGCTGATGGTGGGGCATGTCAACAAGGAAGGCAGCATTGCCGGCCCCAAGGTGCTTGAGCACATGGTGGACGCCGTGCTCTATTTCGAGGGAGAGCGTCAGCAGGCCTATCGCATCATCCGCGCCATCAAAAACCGCTACGGCTCGACCAATGAGATCGGTGTCTTTGAAATGACCGACAAGGGTCTTTTGGAGGTCGAAAACCCCTCCGAAATGCTGCTGGCAGGTCGTCCGAAAAACATCTCGGGCAACTGTGCGGTCTGCACGCTGGAGGGTACGCGCCCGCTGATTGCCGAAATCCAGGCGCTCGTCACTCCGACCGCCTTCCCCGCCCCGCGCCGCACCACGAACGGAATTGATTACAACCGGATGTGTCTCATCATCGCCGTTCTCGAAAAGCGGCTCGGCTTGAAATTCTATCAGAACGACGTCTATCTCAACGTCATCGGCGGTCTGCACCTCGACGAGCCTGCCTCCGACGTCTCGGTGGCAATGGCTCTGATCTCTTCCATGACAGACCGCATCATTCCCGACAGCCTCATCGCCATTGGTGAGCTGGGATTGGCGGGCGAGTGCCGCGCTGTGGCGAACCTCGAGCAACGCGTCAAAGAAGCGGCGCGACTCGGCTTTACCACCGCCGTCGTTCCCTTCCGCAACGTCGAAAAGCGTCCGATCGACTGCGACGGCATCAAGATCGTTCCCATCCGCGGGATCTATGAGGTGCTGAATCTGATGAAGGAGCAAGGGTAAGATTGTAAAATATAATTTGCGGGGGAAGGAAAACTTCTTGAAAGAAGATTTTCCTTCCCCCGCACCCCTATCCTTTCAAGAACTTTTCGCACAAAGG
>JAZSJS010000108.1:0-5592 GCA_045534435.1 Eubacteriales bacterium | reverse complement strand
ATGAGATACAGCCCCGCAGGGGCTGATGATATACACCACGCTTGGCGCGGTGATGATATACCAAGCCTGCGGCTTGGATAAACAAAAAAGGAACTTTTGGTAGACAAAAGTTCCTTTTTTGTTGGCGGAGAAGGAGAGATTTGAACTCTCGCGCCGGTATAGCCGGCCTACACCCTTAGCAGGGGCGCCTCTTCGGCCTCTTGAGTACTTCTCCGTGTACTCATCGCGGTCAGCCTTTGCATCAAACCTGCAACATCCTATATTATACACAGTTTTTCCCCGTTTGTCAAGCTTTTTTTGAAAGAACTTCTCTCTTTTTTTCTTTTTTCTCACGCTCCCGCCGCCTTCAATCCGTATTGTTGTGCAGATGAAAATAGGTATTCCGAAATTTGCTCGCCGTCACGCCCTCGGTTTTTTGAAAGGCTCTCATGAAATAATGCTCGTCCCGAAAGCCCACCTCCTCCGCGATTTCCTTGATGCGCAGGTCGGTATCCAAAAGCAGTTTTTTTGCCTTCCCGATGCGCACTCCTCGAAGATAGGCACAAACCGTCTTCCCCGTCTCCTTGCGAAAAAGGCTGTTCAGATAGTCGGGATGATAGCCAAACGCTCTTGCCACCGATTCCAGGCCGATCTCCTCTCGGTAATGCAAGCGAAGCCATTCCTTGACGCTCGCAATCAGTCGCTTTCCCTTGTCCGCGCCCTCCTTTTGCATGAGCTCGCTATCCGAAAGCAGCTCGCCGAGAATGATCTCCGTATAGGCATCGCAAACGCGACGGCGCACCGCTTCGTCGGTATATTTTCCGTATTCCGCATCGATCAGCTGGCTGAACAGCAACCGGTATTTATCGTTCGACGGCAATCTGCCGTACTCCGCGATCCCGCGCCCCTCGTCCTCTCCGACGACCGGGCGATCCACCCAAAAATGGCACCAGAAGTGCGACTGCCTGCCCTCCGTGGGCGCAATACCGCCGTGCTCCTTTCCGGCAAACAGAAGCAGATAACTCCCCTCCTCCAAAGCATAGTCTCTTCCGTCGTGCCGAATGCGGCATTTTCCGTCGATCCCGATCAGCAAAACGAACTGATCCAGGACTCTGTGCGGATGCACCGATCCTCTCATCGAAACGAATTTTCCGGAAGAAGCAAAGCGCACCCTTCCGCTTTGCAAAAGATCCAGCCTTAACATCTCGGTTTTGTCCACCTTTTTTGAGATTTTTGGTATTTACAACACATTTTATCTGTGATAAAATATACGTAGTACGCTTTTTATTATATCACCCTTCGATGGCTTTGTCAATAGATCCTTTCCATCGCGGTGACCCACAAAAAAAGAAAAAGGAGTCGATCTTATGAGCAATCAAAAACCGATGCGTCCGCAAGTTCCCGAGGTCTCCCTGAACGACCGCTTTTGGAAGCCCTATCTCGCGCAGATCCGCAGCGTGACGATGCCCTACGTCTTTGACAAGCTGGAGGAAAAGCGCTACTTCAGCGGCTTTGTCAAGGTGCGCGACGGCATTTTCGGCGATTTCGACCGTGTTCCCTTTTGCGACGGCTTGGTCTTTGAATCCATGCGCGGTGCGTGTGATTTTCTCGCACAGGAATACGACGTCGAGCTCGACAAGCGTCTGGACGGTTACATCGAGCTGGTAAAGGCGGCACAGGATGCCGTGGGAGACGGCTATATTTGCACCAAGGTCACCTGTCTGACACCCGATTGGCGCTGGGGACGAAACGGCGGCGACATCGTCGTTCAGCACGATCTTTATAATCAGGGCGCACTTGTCGAGGCGGCGATCAGCCACTATCTTGCCACCAAGAAAACAACGCTTCTCGCCTGCGCCGTCCGCTCGGCAAACCTCATCTGCCGCGAGATGGGTGAGCCGCCCAAGCTCAACGTCATTCCCGGCCACTCCCTGCCCGAGGAGGCTTTCGTCAAGCTCTACCGTCTCTTCCGCGACCATCGCGAGCTGGATGCGTTTGCAAGCGAAAACCGAGTCTGCGCCGAGGACTATCTGGAAATGGCGCGCTTCTGGTATGACAACCGCGGAAACCACACCAACCGCGACCTCTCGCGCGATCCGCTCTTCCCTCCGCGCTACAATCAGGACCATCTTCCCTTCGCCAAGCAGCGCACGGCGGAAGGTCACGCGGTGCGCGCAGCGCTTTGCTACACCGGAGCGGCAATGGTCGCCTACGAAGCCGATCGCGCCGACTACAAGGAGGCTCTTGACGACATCTGGGAAAACATCGTAAACCGCAAGCTGCACATCACCGGCGGCATCGGCACGCGTCACGACATCGAGGGCTTTGACGTTGACTTCAACCTCCCGCACGACGCCTATCTCGAAACCTGCGCCGCCATCGGACTTGCCTTCTTCAACGGAGAGATGGCACTTCTCTCGCCTCACGGAAAATATTTTGACGTCTTTGAGCGCTCGCTTTACAACAACATTCTCGCCGCGGTTGGCGAGGACGGTACGCACTTCTTCTATCAAAACCCGCTCGTCTCCGACGGACAGGTCGCTCGCTGGGATTGGCACGGCTGCCCTTGCTGCCCGCCCATGCTGCTCAAGCTCTTCTCCTCTCTTGCGACCTACGTCTACGCATACACCCCCGACACACTCTATCTCAACCTCTACGTTGACAGCACGCTCGACACCGCCACGGTTGGTGCCACCCTCCGCGAAGGCGCTCTTCGCGTGGACTCGAGGGGCAAGGAAATGACGCTCTGTCTCCGTGTTCCCGCCTACGCCAAGAATTTCGCGCTGTCGGTCAACGGCACTCCGCAGGCACTCGAGATCGAGAACGGATATGCGATTCTGCGCGGTATCTGGACTCCCGACACCGAAATTCGCGTTGCATTTGAAGCACAGCCGCAGCTCATCGTCAGCGATCCGCGCGCCGAGGCAAACCGCGATCTCGTTGCCGTGATGTGCGGTCCGATGCTCTACTGCGCAGAAGCGATCGACAACAACGGCAGCGTCGGCTTCACGGTTGCGCAGGATCCCGCTCTGTCCATCAGCGGAAATAACGTCGTCGGAAAGGCAACCGACGGCTCCGAGTTCACTCTGATCCCCTACCACCGCTGGTGCAACCGCAAAGGCGGTGCCATGCAGGTCTGGTTCCCCTACGGAGCAACCCTGCCCACACCGGCTGAAGGCGTTTTGTATCAGGAGCTGAACGGTTGATCAAATCTGAAGTCTGCAAGCATGCATTTGGAAGGACGCGTTTTGTGGGGGGTGAAAAAAGTTCCCCGCAAACGCGTCCCCATAAAACGCGCCCCTACAAGACGTGTGCGAACAAGGGGAGCGACAAATCAAAATTTGAAAAAACGACGTTTCTCTGCTATGCATCTTTAGCGGAGAAAACACGAACACCACCAATGAAATTTCTTTGGTGGTGTTTTTTGTTGAGACGGGCTTACATAAAGGCTCCCTCCGGGAGGGAGCTGGCGCCGTAAGGCGACTGAGGGAGAGCGCGTTATTATGAGGTCAATCTAAATTCCAAGTCACGCAGGCTCCTTCCACCACTTCGTGGTCCCCCTTCCTCCCGGAGGAAGGCTTTTGTGCGCCGAGCTTCTGCGGACAGTGGGTTCGGGCTTCTGCCCGATGGTGCGTGGACGTCCACGCGCTATGCTTGCCCCAGACGCAAGCGTCGGGAAAGCGGAAATCAACCTAAGGTTGACTTTTGCTTGTAAAAAAATATCTTTTTAATATGTTGGAAAGAGCAGAATGATGTGCTATAATTATTACAGTGATCACAAAAATCTATTTTGAGGAGAAAATCTCATGAATATCGGAATAAATATATACACTCTCCGCAAGGAAAAGAAAATCACGCAAGCACAGCTTGCTGAAAAGCTTGGAGTATCGGAACAGGCTATTTCTAAATGGGAAAATAATCAATGTGCTCCCGATGTAAGCCTTTTTCCAATCATTGCAGATTATTTCGGCGTTTCAATTGATCGCCTTTTTGGATATCACATGAACAGCTATGCCGATGAAGTTAAGGCGGTTATGAAGGTAGCTGACGGCAGTAAGGATACATATAAAGAAATTGAGATTCTTACTAAAGGTCTTGAAAAATATCCGAACAGTCCTGATCTGAAAATCGCTCTTGCTTTCTCCTTATCGATGGTCAATCGAATTTCAGAGAATGAAAATGAGCGAAATAACGCAATTGAAAAAGCAATTAAGCTATGTACAGAAGTTATAGATACTTGTGGGGACATCAATTATGTAGATAACGCACTCAATATGTTGACCCGTATTTACGGGGAAACTGGAGAACACGCAAAAGCTCTCGATACTGTAAAAAAAATCAGTGCAGATAATTACTTTTTCAGAATTGTCGGCATCGCAACAACTTACGGATACGCACACGACGATGCTGCTTTAATGCAGTTTGTTGAGCAGAATCTGTTTCACTGCTGGTTAGCAGCAGATTTGAATTTACAGGGACTTACATCAAGATTAACTGAAATGGGGCGATACTCCGAATCAGTAGAGTTTGGAAAGCTTCATTTGAAACTGTTGTCTGTTTTTGATGATGGGTGTCGTGATTTTTATTCTGCTCATAAATTTTTTGCCGCATTGGCACTTGCTCATAATTACAGGAAACTCGAAGATAAAGCGAATTGTCTGGAAGCGATCAGGCAGGTATTCCATTTTGGCATACAAATCAATTCGGCAGATAATAAGCGTGACTATCATATTTCCGTACGTAATCCACTGTATTTTGCAAATATAGAGGACGGAGAAGCAATGGAAGAATACCTCTCTGGCACCCCTTATGAATCAATGCTTGTGTCATTTGACAAGTTCTTTGGAAATGATGAAGAATATATCATGATCAAGAAAAATGCACTTGCGTAATCCCCCGTCTTGCCCCGCCTCGCGCGGGGCTTTTCTTTGCTTTCTGCGTATCAGATTTCATTTTACCGCTAATTTTGCACGCCTTCCCCAACCGTTCCTTTTTATTTTATCTTCTTTTCGTCTGTTCTGTTCAGTATATAGTCAACGGAAACACCGTGAAAATCGGCAAGCTTAATTAGTATTTCGGTGGGAATATCAAGCTCCCCGCGCTCGTAATTGCTGTAAACCCGCTGACTGCACGCCAAAACTTCACCCATCTGCTTTTGAGTCAAGTCCCTGTCTTCTCTTAGGTCTCTGATCCTGCGGTATAACATTTTTCGACACCTTACAGGTTTTCGTCCAAAGAAGCTCTTGCGGTCTTTAGTATATCGGTCAAGACCCTCATTTTGCGAATGTCGCACCCCGAAAAGATGTCCGTAATTTCTTCTCCGAAATCACAGGTCACAGTCGCGTTTCTCCCCAAAAGCTCGTCGGCACTCACGTCAAGCGCATCTGCAATATCTGCAAAAACCTGCAAACTCAGCTTTGTGTTGCCTGTTTCTATATGGCTCATATGAGTTACCGAAATATCGACCTTCTCGGCAAGCTCCTCCTGAGACAAACCTTTGGATTTTCTAACCACTCTTATGTTCTTACCGATCTTGCAATAATCCATATAAACCTGCCCATACAGTAAATTATACTTGAATTATATAGGCATTCATGCTACAATAACATAAAC
>JAZSJS010000092.1:0-9636 GCA_045534435.1 Eubacteriales bacterium | reverse complement strand
TCCCTCTTATTTATTGTTGATAGCACCCTTATCGGCAGAGCTGACCATAGCGGCATAGCGCTTCAGGTAGCCCGTGATATTCTCTTTTTTCTTGATCGGCATTTCGGCACGGCGCTTGGCCATTTCCTCATCCGAAACCTTCAATTCAATTGTATAGGCGGGGATATTGATGGAAATGATGTCGCCATCCTTGACGTAGGCGATCGTGCCGCCGCTGACAGCCTCAGGGGACACGTGTCCGATAGACGCGCCGCGCGTCGCGCCCGAGAAGCGTCCGTCGGTGATCAGTGCAACGTCCTTGTCAAGTCCCATACCTGCGATCGCCGAGGTGGGAGAGAGCATTTCTCTCATGCCGGGTCCGCCTGCGGGACCCTCGTAGCGAATGACCACGACGTCACCCTTGACGATCTTGCCGCCGTAGATCGCGGCAATGCACTCCTCCTCGCTCTCAAAGACCTTGGCGGGACCCTCATGCACCAGCATCTCGGGGGCCACGGCGCTTCTCTTCACCACGCATCCGTCGGGCGCGAGATTTCCGCGCAGAACCGCGATGCCGCCGGTTTTGCTGTAAGGTGCTTCCACCGTACGGATGACCTTTTCGTCGAGATTGACCGCGCTCTCAATATTTTCGCCCAGCGTCTTGCCCGTGCAGGTCATGACCGAGGTATCGAGCAATCCGAGCTTCGTCAGCTCCTTGAGCACCGCGTAAACACCGCCCGCCTCGTTCAGATCCTCCATGTAGGTCGGGCCTGCGGGTGCGAGGTGACAGAGGTTGGGAGTCTTTTCGCTGATGCGGTTGACCTCGTCCAGATCAAAGGCAACGCCGCACTCATTTGCGATTGCGGGCAGGTGCAGCATACTGTTGGTCGAGCATCCAAGCGCCATGTCGGCAGTCACCGCGTTTTTGATGGCAGCCGCCGTCATGATGTCACGGGGACGGATATTCTTCTTCACCAACTCCATGACCTGCATACCCGCGTGCTTTGCCAGCTCGATTCGTGCGGAATAGACCGCGGGGATCGTGCCGTTTCCGCGCAATCCCATGCCGAGCACCTCGGTCAGACAGTTCATCGAGTTTGCGGTGTACATACCCGAGCAGGAGCCGCAGGTGGGACAGACCTTGCGCTCAAACTCACAAAGCTGCTCCTCATTGATCTTGCCCGCGGTATAGGCGCCGACCGCCTCGAACATACTCGAGAGGCTGCGCTTCTCTCCTCCAACGCGTCCCGCCAGCATCGGGCCTCCGCTGACGAACACAGTGGGGATATTCAGTCTTGCCGCCGCCATCAGAAGGCCGGGCACGTTTTTGTCGCAGTTGGGGATCATGACCAATCCGTCAAAGCCGTGTGCCATGACCATGGCCTCGGTGCTGTCGGCGATCAGATCGCGCGTGACGAGCGAATATTTCATGCCCACGTGTCCCATGGCGATACCGTCGCAGACCGTGATCGCGGGGAACATGATCGGCGTTCCTCCCGCCATCGCGACACCGCGCTTGACCGCGTCGGTGATCTTGTCGAGGTTCATGTGTCCGGGAACGATCTCGTTATACGAGCTGACAATGCCGATCAGAGGGCGGGAAAGCTCCTCGTCGGTCAGTCCCAACGCATGATAAAGCGAGCGGTGGGGGGCGTTTTGAAATCCATTTACAATCGTATCTTTTATCATGTTATCGACTCCTATCTGCATGGCTTATTTTCACAATCTTCTGTAGGGGCGACCATCGGTCGTCCGACGTGGAATTTTCCGTCGGCTAAACGGACGAGCAATGCTCGCCCCTACAAAACCGTCATACTCTTCATTTGTATTCGAAATTCCTTTTTGGAAAACTTTTTGGAGGGTGTGGGAACCTTTTTGAAAAAGGTTCCCAACATAGCGTTAATTTTATTTTTTCTTTTTTGGTACGATACTAAGATCGAATATTGCGTTGCAATCTTTACACGCCTTACATTCAAGCTTATAAGCATCGGGACGAAATTTATTTTCTGTTCCCTTCACAATAAAATGAACGCCATAATTCGTCATGATCCAGCCTTCCATAACATTTTCACTGTTACACTTTGGACAGTTCATACAATCTCTCCTTATGTGAAAATAGATCAGTTGTTGATCAGCTTATCCTCATCGCTCCAGCTGTAGAGCTTGCGGATATCCTTACCGACCACCTCGGAGGGATGCTCTGCCGCGATCTTGCGCATTGCGTTGAAGTGAACCTGCGCACCCGCGTCGGACATATCGAGGAGGAAGTCCTTTGCAAAGGTACCGTCCTGAATGTCGGAAAGCACCTTCTTCATTGCCTTCTTGGTATCCTCGGTGATGATCTTCGGACCTGTAATATAGTCGCCGTACTCCGCAGTGTTGGAGATCGAATAACGCATGCCCTCAAAGCCGCTCTGATAGATCAGGTCGACGATCAGCTTCATCTCGTGGATGCACTCGAAGTAAGCGTTTCTGGGATCGTAGCCTGCCTCAACCAGCGTCTCAAAGCCTGCCTGCATCAGTGCGCAAACACCGCCGCAAAGCACAGCCTGCTCACCGAACAGGTCGGTCTCGGTCTCGGTGCGGAAGTTGGTCTCCAGCACGCCTGCACGTGCGCCGCCGATTCCCAGTGCGTATGCCAGACCCAGCTCGAGCGCGTCGCCCGTTGCGTCCTGTTCAACCGCGATCAAGCAAGGAACGCCCTTGCCTGCCTGATACTCGCTGCGAACGGTGTGTCCGGGGCCCTTGGGGGCGATCATGATGACGTTGACGTTCTTCGGAGGCTTGATGCAGCCGAAGTGAATGTTGAAGCCGTGTGCGAATGCCAGGGTCTTGCCCTCGGTCAGGTTGGGCTCGATGCTCTCCTTGTAGAGCTTTGCCTGCTTCTCATCGTTGATGAGGATCATGATCAGATCAGCCTTTGCTGCTGCCTCTGCGGCGGTGTAGACCTCAAGTCCCGCAGCCTCAGCCTTTGCCCAGCTCTTGCTTCCCTTGTAGAGACCGACGATGACGTGAACGCCGGAATCCTTGAGGTTGAGCGCATGTGCGTGTCCCTGAGAGCCGTAGCCGATGATCGCAACGGTCTTGCCGGAAAGCTTGTTCAGATCGCAATCCTGCTGATAGTAAATGTTTGCCATGATAATGTTCTCCTTCGTTTTATATCATTAAAATATTTTTTAAAATTACTTGTTCAAAAGCGTAGTGCTTCCGCGCTCCAGCGCAACCACACCGGTGCGGCACATCTCGATGATGATGTCGTAGAACTTCATCAGCTCGACGAATGCGTCGATTTTGGATGGATCTCCCGTGATTTCGATGCACATTTCCTCCACCGTATAGTCAATGACCTTGGCGCGGTAAACGTCGACAGCCGCCAGCACCTCCTGACGGTAGGCGGGACTGTTCCTGACCTTGATGAGCATCAGCTCACGCTGAATGCAAGCCTCCTCCAGAACCTCGACCTTTTTGACGTTGTAGAGCTTGCGGAGCTGATTGATCAGCTGCTCGCGCGCATATCCGTCGCCGCTGAGGCTGATGGTGATGCGCGAATATTCGGGGCACTCGGTCTCTCCGACGGTCAGGGCATCGATGTTGAAGCCGCGTCGGGTGAACATGCTGGTCACGCGCGTCAGAACGCCGAACTTGTTGTCAACGTAGACGGCAATGACGAATTGATTCTTCTTTTCCATTCCTCCGGCCTCACTTTCTCACGATAATATCCTCGATCGAGCCACCGGGAGGCAGCATGGGAAGCACGAAGGCATCCTCGTCGATCGCGGTGTCGATCACCACGGGGCCGTCCGCACACGCCAACGCCGCATCGAATGCCGCGCCGAATTCCTCGGGCGTGGTCGCACGGTATGCCTTGGCTCCGAATGCCTCGGCAAGCTTGACGAAATCGGTCTTGCGGTCAAGCACGGTGTTGGAATAGCGCTTTCCGAAGAAGAGCGTCTGCCATTGACGCACCATACCCAGCACACCGTTGTTCATCAGCACGATGATCACAGGGATGCGGTAGCTCACCGCGGTGGCAAGCTCGTTGAGGTTCATGCCAAAGCTTCCGTCACCGGTCACAAGCACCGTGCAGTCTCCCGTAGCCACTCTCGCACCGATCGCGGCACCGAGACCAAAGCCCATCGTTCCGAGTCCGCCGCTTGAGACGAATCGGCGCGTGGCGTCAAACTTCACGTACTGTGCCGTCCACATCTGATGCTGACCGACGTCGGTCGCGATCACGGTTCCCGCAGGCTTCTTTGCATTGATGAGATCAAAGATGCGCTTGGGCGTCAGCGGAGTGCGGCTCGCCTCCTCTGCCTCGGCGGTGAAGCGCACCTCGTCGTCGCGCAGAGCGGCAACCGTCGCTCTCCATTCGGGATGCTCTCTCTTGATCGCACCCTTTGCGATGCGCGTAAAGGAATCAAAAACGTCACCGATGATGCCGACGTCAACGCAGACGTTCTTGTTGATCTCGGCGAAATCGGGGTCGAGCTGAATGATCTTCGCGCCCTTGGCATACTTGGCGACGTTGCCCGTCGCGCGGTCGCTGAAGCGCACACCGATGGCAAAGATCAGATCGGCATCCTTCTGTGCCATCGAGGAAGCGTAATGTCCGTGCATTCCCTGCATACCGAGGAAGCGCTCGCAATCGGTGTTGATTGCCGACAGTCCCATGAAGGTACAGCCGATATAAGCGTCGATGCGGTCTGCCAGCTCACGGATCGCCGCACCCATTCCAAGGCCTGCGGCTCCTCCGCCGATATAGATGTAAGGACGCTCAGCCGCGTTGAGCAGCTCGATCGCTTCGTCGATCTGCGACTGCTTGGCAAGCGGCAGCGGGATCTTTTCGGTCACAGGCCGCGCCTCATATTCGTAGGTTGCTGTCTGCACATCCTTGGGGATATCGATCAGCACGGGGCCGGGTCTGCCCGATTTGGCGATCTGAAATGCCTCACGGATGCTGTCCGCCAGATCCTCGATGCGATGGACGAAATAATTGTGCTTGGTGATCGGCAACGTAATGCCCGTGATGTCGATCTCCTGGAAGCTATCCTTTCCGATGAGCGACGAGGGAACGTTTCCCGTGATCGCGACCATCGGGATCGAATCCAGCATCGCGGTCGCGATGCCCGTGACGAGATTGGTCGCACCGGGGCCTGAGGTCGCGATGCAAACGCCGACCTTACCCGTGGCTCTCGAATATCCGTCCGCCGCGTGCGAAGCACCCTGCTCGTGCGCCGTCAGATAGTGATTGATCTCGTCTCTGTATTTGTACAATGCGTCGTAAATATTGATCGCCTGACCGCCGGGATAACCGAACACATCGGTCACACCCTGCTCGATCAGCGTTCTGACCAGAATTTCTGCTCCTGTTAATTTCATGCTTCTTTCCTCCAAGAATCCGATCAGCCGTCCGCCAACATCTTGTTGACCGCGCCGACCAGTGCTTTGACAGAGGACGTGGTGATGTCACTGTCAATTCCCGCGCCCCAATAGGTGCGCGATTGATAGGTGATGCCGACGTAGGACGCCGCGCGGGAGCTCGAGCGCTCCTCAAGGGCGTGCTGCGCATAGGTTTCCAGAGAATATTCCTTTCCAAGCAGCTGCTTGATCGCATTGTTGACCGCGTTCAGGCTTCCGTTTCCGGACGCCACTATGACACGCTCCTCACCGCGGTAGCAAGCCGTGACCGTAGCCTCCACAATCTCATCTGCTTCGCGATAGGAGACCTTGGTGACCTCCAACGGAAGAGAAATGTTGACGAAATCGCGGACGAAGATCTCATAGACCTCCTGCGGCAAAAGCTCTCTGTGCTCGTGGTCGGAAATGCTCTTGACGTGGTAGCCGAAGACCTCGCGCATCTTGGGCGGCAGGACGTGATTGTACTGCGTCTCCAGAATATATCCGATGCCTCCCTTGCCAGACTGCGAGTTGATGCGGATGACGTCCGCCTCATAGACTCTTCCGACATCCGCGGGATCGATCGGCAGATACGGAACGTTCCAGATGCCGCCTCCGCGTGCCTCTCTCCACTTCATACCCTTGGCGATCGCATCCTGATGCGATCCGCTGAAGGCTGCAAAGACCAGCTTGCCGCTATACGGCTGTCTTTCATAAACGTGCATTCCCGTCACGCGCTCATAGACCTCGGTGATCGCGGAAAGATCCGAAAAATCAAGCTCGGGGTCAATGCCCTGCGCGAACATATTGAGCGCCAGCGTGATGATGTCGACGTTTCCGGTGCGCTCACCGTTTCCGAAGAGCGTGCCCTCAATGCGGTCGCCGCCCGCCAACAGTCCCATCTCGCTGTCTGCCACGGCACATCCGCGGTCGTTGTGCGGATGCAACGAAATGATCAGATTTTCACGGTTGTGCAGATTCTTGCACATATACTCGACCTGCGCGGCATACACATGAGGCATGGAATGCGACACGGTCACGGGAAGATTGATGATCACCTTGTCCTCGGGAGTCGGCTCCCAGATTTTGATGACCTCGTTGCAGATCTCTGCGGCGAACTCGGGCTCGGTGCCGGTGAAGCTCTCGGGGGAATATTCAAACTGAATGTTTCCCTTTGCCTTCGCCTTGTATTTCTTGCAAAGCTCGGCGCCGAATTTCGCGATTTCCACGATCTCGGCCTTTTCCTTGCGGAAGACCTGCTCTCTTTGTGCCACCGAGGTGGAGTTATAAAGATGTACGATGGCGTTCTTCGCGCCGTCGATCGCCTCGAAGGTCTTGGCGATGATGTGCTCTCTCGATTGCGTCAGCACCTGAATGGTGACGCCGTCGGGAATCAGATCCTGCTCAATCAGCGTGCGGCAGAACTGATATTCGGTTTCGGAAGCGGCGGGAAAGCCGATCTCGATCTCACGGAAGCCCAGTGCACAGAGATGCTTGAAGAAATCCAGCTTCTCCTCCAGGCTCATCGGAATGACCAATGCCTGATTTCCGTCGCGCAGGTCGACGCTGCACCAGATCGGCGCTTTTTCGATGCGGTCCTTCCGCATCCAATCCATGCTCACACCCTCGGGCACGAAATACTGCCTTGTATATTTGTTGCAATTCTTCATTTTGATTTGTCGTAGCTCCTTTCGATTTTGGGATGGGATTGCGCAAGGAGATCTGAAAAAACAAAAAGCCCCTTTTACGCAACAGCAACATACTTTTGCATAAAAGAGACGAAGATTGATGCTCTCCGCGGTACCACTCTGCTTGGTGACTCCACCCACTTTATGCCATATCTGACAATACGGCCTCTCGATAACGGGAGAACCCGTCCAATTCTACTCGGCTCGCGCCTTTGGATTGGAAGCTCAGGGATGAGTTATCGTCGATCTCATATATTGTCTCGCAGCCACCGACAACTCTCTGAAATATCCGATCGACCTTGTTTCCCGTCACAGCCTATAGATATCATAATTTGGTATTATTATAATACAAAATCGCGCCCGCGTCAAGAAGAAATTTATCTCAAACAAAATTTTCTATCATAATGACAAAATCAAAAAGATTTTCTTTGAATTTTATAGCGTTTTCCGACAAAAAAATGCCTGTCCGCGCAAAAAATCTTCATTAATTGTATTATATCCTCTCCAATCGGTTAATATTTTTTTGAGAATAAGAAATTATTTTTAAAAAAATATGAATACTATTGACAATCGGCTGACTGCGTGGTATAATATGGCAAGGTCAATCATTATGTCAAATCAAAACAGGAGGACTTTGAATGAAATTTTACTGTGAAGACCATGAAAAGGTTTTGCAAAAGCTGAACAGCACCGAAAACGGCCTGACGGCCGCAGAGGCTGAAAAACGGCTGGCGGAAAACGGCAAAAACAAGCTTGCCGAGGGCAAGAAGGAATCTTTGATCCACCGTTTTCTCAAGCAGCTCGCCGAGCCCATGACCATCATTCTGCTGGTGGCAGCCGCGATTTCCGCAGGCGTTGAGATCTTCAACGGTATCCAAAGCAATCATTGGGAATTCCCCGCAGACGTTGTCATCATCATGGCGGTGGTTCTCATCAACGCCATCTTGGGCGTGTTCCAGGAAAGCAAGGCTGAAAAAGCCATCGAAGCGCTTCAGGAAATGTCCAAAGCGCAAAGCAAGGTGATCCGCGACGGACACCTCATCTCAATTCCCAGCGAGGATCTCGTTGTCGGTGACATCATCGTGCTGGAGGCCGGCGATGCCGTCCCCGCCGACGCCCGCATCATCGAGTGCGCCTCCCTGAAGATCGAGGAGGCCGCCCTGACAGGTGAATCGGTCCCCGTTGACAAAAAGGTCGGTGCGCTGACCCCCGACGCAAACGGCAACGTGGCTCTGGGAGACCGCAAAAACATGGTCTTCATGGGCTCCACCGTGGTTTACGGCCGCGGAAGAGCTGTGGTCACCGCAACGGGTATGGATACCGAAATGGGTAAGATCGCCGACGCGCTGGCACAGGCTGAGGAGGGCAAAACGCCCCTGCAGATCAAGCTGGCAGGTCTTTCCAAGATCCTGACCTATCTGGTCATCGGCATCTGCGTCATCATTTTCGGCGTCCAGCTGGGTCGCTCCTATTTCTCCACCGGATCGATCACCTTTGAGCCGATCCTGAACTCCTTTATGATCGCCATTTCCCTGGCGGTTGCTGCAATTCCCGAGGGACTTGCAACCGTGGTCACCATCGTGCTTTCGATCGGTGTGACCAACATGTCCAAGCGAAACGCCATCATCCGCAAGCTGACCGCAGTGGAAACGCTGGGCTGCACGCAGATCATCTGCTCCGACAAAACGGGAACCCTGACACAGAACAAGATGACCGTGGTCGAGCACTACGGCGAGGACGAATCGCTGCTTGCCACCGTGATGTCGCTTTGCTCCGATGCCGAGTTTGACGTCAACGAAAACACCGCCGTTGGTGAGCCCACCGAATGCGCGCTGGTCAACTATGCGCAAAAGCTGGGACTCGACAAGAACGTTCAGAAAAAAGAGCTGGTACGCATTGGCGAGGTTCCCTTTGATTCCGGCAGAAAAATGATGTCCACCGTTCACAGAAACGTCGACGGTACCTTGATCCAATTCACCAAGGGCGCTCCCGACGAGGTGCTGAAGCGCTGCACCAAGGCGCTCATCGGCGGCAAGGTCGTGGACATGACCGATTCCATCCGCTCCGACATCCTTTCGGCAAACAAGGCGATGGCGGATCGTGCGCTTCGCGTGCTGATGGCTGCCAGGAAGGAGCTTTCCTCCGAGCCTGCGGAATATACCCCCGAGGCATTGGAAAACGATCTTTGCTTTGTCGGTCTTGCCGGTATGATCGACCCCGTGCGTCCCGAGGTCAAGCCCGCGATCGACGAATGTCGCAATGCGGGTATTCGCCCCATCATGATCACGGGTGACCACAAGGACACTGCAGTCGCCATCGCGATGCAGCTCGGTATCATCACCGACGCATCTCAAGCCATCACAGGCGCTGAGCTCGATGAGATCTCCGACGAGGAGTTTGAGACTCTGGTCGAAAAATTCAGCGTATATGCCCGCGTACAGCCCGAGCATAAGACCCGCATCGTCAACGCATGGCGTAAAAAAGGCATGGTCACCGCGATGACGGGCGACGGTGTCAACGATGCCCCCTCCATCAAGAATGCCGACATCGGCATCGGCATGGGTATTACGGG
>JAZSJS010000150.1:0-8626 GCA_045534435.1 Eubacteriales bacterium | reverse complement strand
TGTCACCCATGTTACCGAATGCCATTGCCTGTACGTTTACAGCGGTACCCCAAGAATAAGGAATATCGTTGTCACGACGGTAAACGTTTGCACGGGGGTTGTCCCAAGAACGGAACACAGCCTTGACTGCACCGATGAGCTGTACCTTGGGATCGGAGGGGAAATCCTCGCCCAGCTTTGCCTTGTACTCGGCCTTGAACTGTGCTGCAAGCTCCTTGAGATCCTCTGCGGTCAGCTCGACGTCGAGCTTCACGCCCTTCTCTTCCTTCATCTTGTCGATGAGCTTCTCGAAGTACTTCTTTCCAACCTCCATAACGACGTCGGAGTACATCTGGATAAATCTTCTGTAGCAGTCGTAAGCCCAACGAGCATTGCCGGACTTTCTTGCCATGACCTCAACAACGTCCTCATTCAAACCAAGGTTCAGAATGGTATCCATCATACCGGGCATGGATGCACGAGCACCGGAACGAACCGAAACGAGCAGAGGGTTTTCGAGATCACCGAACTTCTTGCCGGTAACCTTCTCCATCTTCACAATATACTCCATGATTTCGGCCATGATACCATCGTTGATCTGTCTTCCGTCCTCATAATACTGAGTGCAAGCCTCAGTAGAAATGGTGAAACCCTGAGGAACAGGGAGACCAATCTTGGTCATTTCAGCAAGGTTTGCGCCTTTTCCTCCGAGCAGCTCACGCATGCTTGCGTCGCCTTCGGAAAACAGATAGCAATACTTCTTTGCCATGTTTGGTAATCCTCCATATATAAATATAATTTTTTGACGATCCTTCGCCGGGCGCAACAAAAGAGCCGTTTTTTGCCCTTTTTGGCTCACAGCCTAAATATTATACCATATTTTTCTCCTTTTTTCCATAGTTTTCTTCATATAAAACTCGCTTCAATTGTAAATATTTTGTGAACGGCAAAAAGGCAAGAAAAAAAGGTTTGACAGAAAAAAGAAAATATAGTATAATAAGCATATCAAAGGAAATGATATGTCTGCGGCGGGTTCCCTCGAGGGAATCGGGCGCGTTTTGCGTTGTCGGCAACACGCGTGCTCTTGTCGCACGAAAGGATTTTTATGGCTGATATTTTTGAGCTGTTCAAGCAGATCTCCAAAAAAGAGGATTCCGTCAAACAACCGATTTCTCATCTGATCGTGGGTCTTGGCAATCCCGGAGAAAAATACAAGATGACTCGCCACAATGCCGGCTTTCTGACGTTGGATTATCTTGCAGAGCAATACGGTGTGCGAGTGGATCGTGCAAAGTTTCACGCACTTTGCGGTGAGGTCACAATCGGCTCTCACCGTGTTCTTCTGATGAAGCCGCAGACCCTGATGAACGCCTCGGGGCTTGCCGTGCAGGAGGCTGCCGCGTTCTATAAGATCGCGCCCGAAAACATCCTCGTCATCTCCGACGACATCGCGCAAGCGCCCGGCAAGATGCGCGTTCGCCGCAAGGGCAGCGCGGGCGGACAAAAGGGCCTGAACGACATCATCGTTTGCATGGGAACCGACGAGATCCCGCGTCTGCGGATGGGAGTGGGGGCAAAGCCGCATCCCGATTACGATCTCGCCGCCTGGGTCGTCTCGGACTTCTCTCCCGCAGAGCAAAAGCAGCTCTTCGGATGCTTTGCCGATGCCAAGCGTGGGGTGGAAAAGATCCTGGACGGCGATTTCGATGCTGCCATGCAGATCTGTAACTCTCACGCCCCCCTCGAACCAGTCAATTAATTTTTCAGGAGCTCCCATATGAGCATTTTAACCCGCTCGATTCGGTTGGACAAGGAATACAACCAATTGCTGCAAGCTCTGACGCGGGATTTCCGCGTCAATCCCCTTCCCATTCTCGCCTCGGGTCTTTGCGAAGGGGCGGCAGATGCCTTTCTCGTCTCGCTTCTTGAGGACAGTGCCGCCTTCCGCGGCGGCGCGGCGCTTCTGCTCTGCCCCGAGGAAAAGGACTGTGTCCGTCTCTCGGCGATGCTCGAGCGCTACGGTCTCCGTACGGCTTTCTATATGGCAAGGGACCTCACCTTTTATAACATCACCGCCTCCCATGAGTATGAGCATGAGAGGCTTCGCGTGTTGTCGGGGCTGCTTGCCGACAGCTATGACGTCGTGCTTACCACCCCCGATGCCGCCCTCGGCTACACCGTCTCCCCGCGCCTTCTTTCCGAAAATCTGATCTCGATCGATGCGACCGAGCCTCTGGAAACCAAAGAGATCGCGCTCCGCCTGCAAAACGCGGGCTTTGTGCGCGTGGACATGGTGGACAGTCCCGGGCAGTTTGCGTTGCGCGGAGGGATCGTGGATATTTATCCTCCGCACGGCAGATTTCTGGACAGTGACGGCGGTGAGAGGATCACCTCTTGTGCGCTTCGCATTGAGCTCTTCGGTGACGAGATCGACCGCATGGGAATCTTTGATCCCGAAACCCAACGAATGACCTCCGACGTCGTGCTTGCGTCCTTCACACCGGCACGCGAGCTGCTTCCCTCTGCCGAAGCTCTTGACCGTCTCAAAAAGGCGATCTCCGCACAATTCCGCTCGGCCAAGGACGAGCGCGCTTGCGAGGAGCTCGTCAAGGAGGGAGCCGCGATCGACCGCGCCAAGAGAGGCGAGGGAGAGGTCTGCTTTCTGGATAAATATATTACGCTCGTCTATCCCGAGCGCGCCTGTCTTCTGGACTATTTCCGGAGTGGAAAGCGCTTGGTTCTGATGCATGGAACCAACGCCGTTTCCGACCGTCTCAAGGCGGCGGATTGGCATCTGAATCAAACCGTGATCGAGCTTTTGGAGAGCGGCACGATCGCCCCGAAATATGCCGAATATGCCAAGCCTGCCTCGGCACTCGAGCTCTTTTGCGCCGACAACGTGACGCTTCACGTGGATTCGATCGCATACAACGTCACCGACCGACGTCTTGCCGGACTCTTTGGCTTCCGCACGCGCCACACGGTGTCCTATTCGGAAAACGAATCGCTCTTTTTTGAGGACCTCGATAACTATATCAAAGGGGGCTATCGCTGTCTGGTTCTGACAGAGAACGAGGTCGAAGCCAAGCGCATCGGAGAAAAGCTTGCCGACCGAGGCTTTCTGACGGTTTCGCCCCCCGAAGACCCCGCGCAGCTGGAGCGCGGCACCGTCGCGGTGCTCTATCGCGATCTGCTTGCGGGCTTTGAGCTGATGGCGCCGAGGCTTGCCGTGCTTTCCACCATGCCCGACGCCCGCGTCGGCGCACTCACCCTTTCCGCAAAAACCTCCCTTCGCAAAAAGAAGAAAAAGACCGCGCAAAGCATCCTTTCGTATGCCGAGCTCGAGGTGGGTGATTACGTCGTCCATGAGACCTACGGTATCGGTCAGTACACCGGCATTGAGACCCTGACCTGCGACGGTGTGACGCGTGACTATATCGGCATTCGCTATGCCGGCAGCGACAAGCTCTTTCTCCCCACCGAAAAGCTCGACAAGGTCTCCAAATATATCGGCGCGCACGCCGACGACGGAACCGTCAAGCTCTCCAAGATGGGAAGCGATTCCTGGAAAAAATCCAAGGCACGCGCAAAGGCTGCTGTCAAGGATATGGCAAAGGATCTGATCAAGCTTTATGCTGAACGGATGCGTCGCCCCGGACACGCCTTCCCCTCCGACGATAGCTATCAGAAGGCATTTGAGGATGCCTTTGAATACGACGAGACCGAAAGTCAGCTCTCCGCCGCAGACGAGATCAAGAAGGACATGATGCAAGCGGTTCCGATGGACCGTTTGCTCTGCGGTGACGTAGGATACGGAAAGACCGAGGTCGCACTCCGCGCCGCCTATAAGGCAGTGCTCGGCGGAAAGCAGGTTGCCATCCTGGTCCCCACAACGCTTCTGGCTCTCCAGCACTATCAAACCATCGTCAGCCGTATGCGCGCCTTTGCGGTCAACGTCGATATGCTCTCGCGCTTCCGCACCTCCAAGCAGCAGGCGCTCACACTGCGGCGTCTGGCACGCGGTGAGGTCGACATCGTCGTCGGCACGCACCGTCTGCTCTCCAAGGACGTTGCCTTCCATGACCTCGGACTTGTGATCGTGGACGAGGAACAGCGCTTTGGTGTGGCACAAAAGGAAAAGCTGAAGCAGATCTCAGGCGGCGTTGACGTGCTCTCGCTCTCGGCAACCCCCATTCCCCGTACGCTGAACATGGCGATGGGCGGTATCCGTGATATTTCGATCCTCGACGACGCGCCGAACGACCGACTTCCCGTGCAGACCTACGTGTTGGAGGAGGACGACCTGATCATCGAGGAGGCGATCCGACGCGAGATGCGCCGCGGCGGTCAGATCTTTTATCTGCACAACACCGTGGAAACCATCAACACGCTTGCCGCCAAGCTTTCCGCCGCGATCCCCGAGGCACGGATCACGGTGGCACACGGCAAGATGACAAGGCCGAATTGGAAAAGATCTGGGAGCGGATGCTCGTGGGAGAGATCGACATTCTCGTCTGCACGACGATCATCGAGACCGGGGTGGACATTCCCAACGCCAACACGCTCATCGTCTCCAACGCGCACAGGCTGGGACTTTCTCAGCTGCACCAGATCCGCGGACGCATCGGTCGCTCCTCGCGACGTGCGTATGCCTACTTCACCTATCCTCCCTTCCGCTCAATCCCGGAGATTGCGCAAAAAAGACTCGAGGCGATCCGCGAATACGCCGAGTTCGGCGCGGGCTTCAAGATCGCTCTGCGCGACATGGAGATCCGCGGTGCGGGTAACATTCTCGGTGCCGAGCAGCACGGACATCTGGATGCGATCGGCTACGATCTTTATATCAAGCTGCTCAATCAGGCGGTGCTGGAGGAAAAGGGAGAGACGGCAGAGCCCGAGACCGACTGCACGGTTTCCCTGAGCTTCGACGCATATCTGCCCGAAAAATACGTTCCCTTCCCCGCACAGCGAATGGCGCTCTACAAAAAGATTGCCCTCATCGCCTCGGAGGAGGATCTCTCGGACGTGACCGACGAGCTGATCGACCGCTTCGGAGAGCCGCCGATCGCCACGCGCAATCTGTTGCGCATCGCGCTCATCCATTCTCTTGCCGTCAAAAGCCGCTTCACCTCGATCCGACAGGACGGCGCCGAGATCCATCTGTACCCGCAAAAATTTGACATTGACGTATGGTCCGAGCTTTCCGCAGTCTTCGGCAGACTCCGCGTGATCATGTCGGGCGAGCCGCACGTCTGTCTGCGCCCGCAAAAGGGAGACGACGTTTTGATGCTAATTTACAATTTGTTTGAAAAATATATCGAAATTTGCAACGAAAAGGCATAGACAAATTCAAGCTTTTCCTGTATAATAGAAAAGATCCTTCCCAAACGGAAACGAAAGGAAACAAATCATGAAAAAAACAATTCTCCGCGCCGTCGCCTGCGTGTTGGCATGCATCCTTTGCTGCCTGACCGTCACCGCCTGTGCATCTCGGGGCAAGCCGCTTCTGACCATGGAAAAGGACGGCATCAAGGTGAGCGTTTCGGTCAATCTTTACCGACTCCTCCTCTCGCGCACCAAGGGCAATCTGCTTGCCAACAGCGTCACGGCAAACGGCATCACCGCCGATCAGGAAGCCTTTTGGAACTATTCCGCCAAATTCGACGGCACCAACATTCAGACCCAAAACGACTACTACCGCGAGAACATTCTCAACATCTGCCGCAACTATCTGGTCGTGCTTTATCTCTTTGAAAAAGAAGAGCTTTCGCTCTCCGCAGCGGCGGAGGCGGAGGTCGAGGCACGTATGGAGGAGCTGGTGAAAACCGACGGTGAGGGCTCCAAAACCAAGCTCAACGCCGTTCTCTCTCCTTACGGTGTCAACTACGACATCCTCAAGGAGGCATATATTCTGGACGCCAAGGCGGAGGCAGTGCGTGAGCATCTGTTCGGCAAGAACGCCTCGCTGGTCGATTCCGAGATCAAGGATGACTATCTCGAGGAAAACTACGTTCACTTCCGTCAGATCTTCTTGGCGGCTTACGACTACGTTTACGAAACCGACAAGTTCGGTGACGTCATTCTCTACTATACCGAGGGATCGAACAAGGGACACGTCTACTACGACACCGAAAACGGTGTGGCAGGGGTTGACGGAAACGGAAAAACGATCGTTGACGAGCACGGAGACACCGTCTATTTCGTCAAGAACTCCAACCAAAGCGAGATCGCATACAATCCCGCCGGAGAGCCGAACCGCCTGCTGACCGCGGACGGAAAGAGCTATCGCACAGAAAAGCTTTCCGAAGAAGAGGTAAAGAATTTGAAGGCGCGCGCAGAGGCGCTTTGCACCTCCTTGCAGGGTGCGAGCACGGCTGATTTTGAAGCCGCGATCGAAAAGGAAAGCACCGATGCCACCACGATCAGTGAATATGACGACGGCTACTATCTGCAAAAGCATTATGATTACAGTGCGCTCGGCAACGATTACGCGCATCTGGAGACGATCGCAACCACGCTTGCATCTCTGAACGTCGGTGACGTCGTTCTTCTCTCCTCCACCACGGGCTATCACATCGTGATGAAATACGCGCACACCAAGAATGCCTACACGCTTGATGCCAACCAAACCTGGGCAACCACCTTCCACACCGAGCTTGCGGAGGAGCTCTTCCTTGACAGATGCGAATCCTTCTATTCCGAGATCAAGCTGGACTCCGAGCTGCTTTCCACCGTTCCTCCGATGAAGGACATCGCGATCAATTATTATTACTGATCCTTTGATCGCAATTTGAAAAATTCGATTTTTTTGAAAAAACCACTTGACAAAAAAAGAATGCGGTGCTATAATAGCAACCGAACCGCATAAAATCGGGGGTGCTGTCCTGAAACGGATGACTGAGATGGCAGAAGCCGGACTCTTATACCTGATACGGATAATACCGGCGTAGGAAGATTACCATAAAGGGACAGGACAGATCAAATCGCATTTGTTCTCCTCCCGAAAGCAAATTGCCCGCACGGACATTGCGCGCGGTCAATTTTATTTTTCAGGAGGTGTTTTCAAAATGAAACACAAACGTCTCGTCGCGCTCTGCGAAAGCGCGATCCTCTTGGCTCTTTCGGTCGTATTGAGCTACATCAAGTTTTTCGAGCTTCCCTTCGACGGCTCGATCACCCTCTTTTCGATGCTGCCCGTCTCGCTCGTTGCCATCAAGTACGGCTGGAAATGGGGACTCGGAACCGCGTTCTGCTTTTCCTGGTTCCAAATCTTGCAGGGCGGCGTCTTTGGCTGGGGACTGACACCCGGCATGCTGATCGGATCTCTGCTCCTCGACTATATTCTCGCCTACACCGTCCTCGGCTTCGCGGGAATCTTCCGCAAAAAGGGATATTGGGGTATGCTTGGCGGCATTACGCTGGTCTGCGTCCTGCGCTTCTTCATCCATTTTCTCGCCGGCATCATTCTTTGGGCAAACTTCGAGCAATTTGAAGCCTTCGGACAGGTCATTCAGAACAATCCCGTGCTCTACTCGATCTGCTACAACGGCGTCTATATGCTCCCCGAAACGGTTCTGACGGTTGTCGTTGCCGCGATCCTGCTCAAGATCCCGCAGATAAAACGGCTGATTGCCGCTCCCGTGGCTCCCGCTTGGGCGGTGATGACCAAGGAGGCTGTCAAAGAAGCCTTGCGTGAAAACGAGGAAGAATAATAAAATTCAAAAAAGCATTACCTCTTCGCTTCAATGAGCAGGTAATGCTTTTTCTTTTCTCAGAAAGTTTTTTGATAGAAATGGATGCAGGTAGGAAAGCTCTTTTTCAAAAAGCTTCCCCCGCATTCATTTTATATTCCAATCATGTCAAATCCACCGTTTTGATAAACGGTCAGCTCGCGGATACCGCAGCTCTTGGCGTATTCGACCGCTTCCGTGTAGGCAAAGAGGATCGTGTTGGCGGCATGACTGTCGCTGTTGATCATCACTCTCCCCTTTTTCTCTGCGATGTGTCGCAAAAGAAAGGGCGCGGGATAGGGTGTCGTGCGGTAGCCGCGCGAAATGGCACCCGTATTCAACTCGATGATCTTGTCCTGTGCCAAAAGAAAATCCAACGCCTCAAGCGCAATTTGGCGGTAGCGTCGGTCGCTTGTGTCAAGCAGCTCGTCGTTCTCGTTGTGCTTGGTCAAAAGATCAAAATGCCCCACGATATCGCATTTGGTACGGTCGCAGAGATCGTACATCTGCTCATAATACGCGCGCGCATAGGCAAGATAATCGTTTCCGAATAGCTGCGCTACACCCTCCGTCACCATCCTTTTCGAGCCGTCCACGGGGAGATAGATCCCCTCGCGCACGACGTGGTGAACCGAGCCGATGATATAGTCGTATCCCTCGGTGGAGCAGGTGGAGAGAATGTCGTATTCAATGCCGCAGAGCAGCTCGATCTGCCCCCGGTATTGCTTGCGAAGCCGCGCGATCTCTTGCTTGTAGGCCTCGAGATCACGATCCGTCATGCACCAATCGGCAAAGGATAGTGGCGAATGTCCCGAAAATCCGAGGGTGGTGCATCCGAGCGCGATCGCGCCCTGTACCATCTCCTCCGCAGTGCTTTTTCCGTCGCAAAAGGTGGTGTGTGCGTGCAGATTACAGGT
>JAZSJS010000165.1:0-45232 GCA_045534435.1 Eubacteriales bacterium | reverse complement strand
AAAGCCGCGCTACTGATGCGGTAGCAATCGCTCGGAACTTCAGCATCCACATATACGTCAAAGGTAATACTGTTCAATACGCATGAAGCGGATAACATACAGATATCACCGGGCACAAGGCGGTAGAGTGTGATCTCCTTGCCGTCCTCGGAAAGCATATAGAGACGAAGCCTGCCCGAGCGCACGATAAAAAGCCCCGAGCAACCCATATTGTCGTGAACGGGCTGTTCCTTGTCAAAGTGTTCCTCTGCGGTATTCTCACACAGATAGTTTTTATCATCTTCCTTTAGTGCTTTCCAGAACGGAAAGTATTGTTCGTAGAAGGCGTGTAAAGACATAATATCTCCGTCCTTTCGTATTTTTGCTTTTTTTATTATACCATATTTTTATGAACTTTTCAACCAATTTGGCTTTTCTTTACTTTCTTCGACTCAATTTTTGGGGTTCAAAAAAAATCACCGCCAAGGCATTGACGGTGATTTTCTGAATACTTACGAATATTTACTTGAAAGAAGGCGCGTGAGTTTCACCAGTCGCAAACGTATTCGGTCCGGGATTTGACATAGAAAAATACATCTTTGCAGCCTTGGTCGTGCCAAAATCACGATTTGATCCCGTTTCCTGCACCTTATTGAAAGCATCACGGAACATCTGATTGTGCGCTTCTTCACGGTTGAGAAGAAAATCGATCGTTTCCCGCACCTTCTTGTCCTCTATCTGACGGTAGAGATATTCGTAAACCACCTTGGCTCTCTGCTCAGACGCAATGTTGGAGAGCAGATCGGCGCAAAGGTCCCCCGTAACGGTAACGTAATCCGCAGTCCAGGAATACCCAGAGGAATTGATAAGCCCGGGATTCAGTCCGAGCAGAACGTGGGTCTGCACCTCGCCGGCCTGCACCTTGGTCGCGTCCACGTCGTGACCGTTGAGCAGGTTGATGGTCTGTGCAACCATCTCCATGTGTCCCAGCTCCTCGGCGGCAATGTCAAGGAAAAGATCTTTGATCTCGGGATCTTTGATTCGGAAACTCTGAGACATATACTGCATTGCCGCCTTCAACTCACCGTTCCCGCCACCGAGCTGCTCTTGGAGCAACACGGCATACTGTGGGTTCGGTCTTTCTACCTCTACGGGATGAAATAACATTTTTTCGTGTTTGAACATAGATACCTCCGATTTTTGTTTTCATCATTAGTATTTCCCAAGATAATTTCCTTTTTATTCACATATCTTTAAAAAGTGACCGTTTGTTTTCCTTGTTCCCTTCGAAGTAAATTTTGAGGGCTGACGAAATCAACCGTCAGCCCTCAACTGTTATTTGAGTTTTCCCAATTTTGACGTATTTGCAATAACGATCAGCGTGGTTTGGCCATCGAGCACTTGCTCGGGATTGATATTCACGTTGACCTTCTCCCCTTTCTTGATAGCAACGATATTAAAGCCGTATTTTTTACGGAGATTCAATTCGATCAGGTTTTTGCCGCACCACTCGTCCTTCACGTCAATCTCAACAATAGATACATCCTTTGATAGAGAGATCATATCAATAAAACCGGAGCTGAGTAGGTTCTTGGCAAGGCGGATACCCGATTCCTTCTCCGGAAAAACCACTTGATCCGCGCCTACACGAAGCAATATTTTTTGCTGCATTTCGTTGGCGCATTTTGCGATAACCGTTTTAACGCCTGCCTCCTTGCAAAGTGTAACTGCCATCACGCTTGCTTCAAGATTGCTCGCCATACAAATGATAACGGTGTCAATATTACCGATTCCAAGACGGGTGATGACCTCCGCATCGGTCACATCGGCACACTTGCACACGGGAAGATATGCCGCTGCATCATTGACAATTTTTTCCTCGGTATCGACGGTGATAACCTCCATGCCGTTCTCTACAAGCTCTCTTGCCACTGCTGTACCGTATCTTCCAAGTCCAAAGACTGCGTATGTTTTCTTTGTTTTCTTTGTTTTCATTGTTTTTCTCCTTATCCTATACTGATATCTTCCGTCGGCTCAGAAATGACATTTTGACTTTCGTTTTTACTGCCAAGCGCTACCGCAAGCGAAATGGGACCGACTCTGCCAAAATACATTGTTACGATGATGATTAACTTGCCGAATGTGTTCAGTGTTGCCGTCAGATTTCTTGAAAGTCCGACGGTTGCCGTTGCGCTGACCGTTTCATAGACCGCATCAAGAGCGGATGCGTTGCTCGTTGCCATCAAAAGTATCGTTGATGCGGAGCATATGATAAGGAATGCTACCGCCACTGCAACAGCCTTTTTCAGCGATCCTTCGGAAATTCTGCGACCGAACAAGGTTGCGCTATTCTTGTTTCTGATGGTAGCAAACGCCGAGCAAACAAGGACGGCAATGGTTACGGTTTTCATCCCTCCTGCCGTTCCCACGGGGGAACCCCCGATCATCATCAAGATAATCGAGACGGCAACAGAGGCGTTCGTCAGATTCTCTTGCGGAACAGAGGCAAAGCCTGCGGTTCTTGTGGTGACCGATTGGAAAAAGGATACTTGAATTTTATCGAACAAGGACATTCCTTCGATGGTCAAGGGGTTTGCGTATTCGAAAATAAAGATGAGAATCGCACCGAAAAGAATGAGTCCAAAAGTAACGGAAATTGCAATCTTTGAGTGCAAAGTCAGGTGCCTGAATACCTTGCGATTCTTTTGCGAACGGCTCTTAAGAACACGAAGCACGTCCCACCATACGATATAACCAAGACCACCGAGAACGATGAGCGCGGAAGTGACAACATTGATCAAGGGATTGGTGGCGTAATTGCAAAGGCTGTTTTCCGCTATTATGTCAATGCCTGCATTACAGAAAGCGGAAACTGAATTGAAGACCGATATCCAGATGCCTTTTGCACCGAATTCGGGAACGAACACGAGCATATACAGAACCGCCCCTATCCCTTCGATGAGCAGCGTGCCGAACAGTACGTTCTTAACGAATTTCGCCAGTCCCGACATTGTGTTAAGATTGAAGGCATCCTGAATCAGCAATCGGTCTCCGATACCCATTTTTTTGTTCAAGAGAAGCATCAGCCCCGACATAATCGTAATAATACCAAGACCACCGATCTGTATCAAAAGCAATATGACGATCTGCCCGAACACGCTCCACGCGGACACCGTGGGAAGCGTAACAAGTCCTGTCACGCAGGTGGATGTTGTTGCTGTAAAGAGAGCATCAAGATACGGCACGGCCTCGCCTGTGGCTGAGCTTATCGGTAATGCCAAAAGCACGCTTCCCACAAGAATGGTCAAGAGAAAGCTGAGCAATATAATCTGAGTGGTTGAGAGTGTAAATTTCTTTTTCCTATCCATAAAATTTTCCTCTAAAAAGCATAGAGGAACCAACGTTCTCTGCAGCCAGCTGGTTCCTTTTGTAATTATTCATTTTTGTAATTATATCATATTTTTTCATTTATGTCAACACTTATTTTGCACAATAACACTGCCATTGCGATCTGATTGAAAAATTGGACTTTGTCATTTTTTCACGCACCCGCGTTTCTTATTCATTTTATCCCAACACTTATCGTATTAAAGATAATTCACCGCCAAAATCACGATACTCGTGGCGATCATCACAATACCGACCACACGGTTTAAGGTATTTGCCTCAGACTTGTTGGCGATCTTTGCGGCAATTCTTGCCCAAAGCAGAGTAAATACCACGCACAGCACGAGGCAAAGAATGTCGGGTAGTCCTCCGATCATGAAATGGCTGATACCGCCGGTCAGCGCCGTAAAGGCCATAATGAACACGCTTGTGCCTACTGCCAAATGCATAGGATAACCGAGGAAGGATGTCAGAACGAGCAACAGCATCATTCCACCGCCCGCCCCCACAAAGCCGCAAATAAAGCCAACGAACACGCCGCCGACGATGGCCTTGATCAGTCTGCTTTTTGGAGAGCCTTCTTCCAATTGCTCTCTTGTTTTGTTGACGGGCTTCAAAAGGAACCGCAATCCGATGATAATCAGTGCGATCTGCATCGTACCACTCATAGTCTGCTCGGGCAGAAAGCTTGCCACAAAGCTACCGATCATCGTTACGATAAGCACGCTGACAAGCAACGGCAAACTGTTTTTTACGTCCAGATTTCCGCTTTTCTTATAGGTATATGCGCTGACAAGGCTTGCCAAAACGTCGCTGATCAGTCCTATACCAACCGCATCATAGGCAGGAATCCCCAAAAAGGTTGTCAGCATAGGGCCTATTACCGCGGCGGCGCTCATACCGGCAAAGCCTGTTCCGATACCCGCGCCTGCGCCTGCGATAAAGCACACCATTATTTTTATTAGAACATCTCCCATATATATCTCCGTTAAATTGTCACTTGTTATTAAAATATTATACTATATTTTTATGAACATTTCAACCGATTTGCTTATTCTTTGGTTTTTTCGACACAATTTTTAAGAGCTGATCGCTTTGCTCACTTCTCTTGCGTTATAACATATCGATTATTCAAGCATCATGCTCAACCGCTCGTACATTGTTGGATCACTAGGTGATCAAAGCAAAGGAAAGCCCTCGCTCCTATCACGAACGAGGGCTACTTTTACTGTATAAAGAATTTGAAGATGCCTTTTGCCCACCCGAGCCAAGCCGGAACATTTGCATCGAGCCATTCTACAACGGTTGGTATATCTGCCGTAGTTAGATCCCCGATATGACTGTAAACGCTTCCTTCTGCCACCGATTTGCCTATGGCAATCATACCGTAGGCGTGATCGCCAACGGCGGCATATTTACCGACAGCAAGAGCTCCCGTTGAGAAGCAACCGACAGATAGTGCGCCAAAAGATATAAGTCCAACACTGATAGCTCCTGCTGCAAATAATCCGAGAGCAATAGAACCAACAGCAAGCAGTCCGGCTGAGAACACACCTGCGGAAATCAAGCCAAGTGACAAAAGTCCAATAGATATTACTCCAAGTGAAAGCATACCAAGGGATATGATCCCTCGTGACATAAGACCGATGGAAAATATTCCACGTGCCTTCAATCCTATCGCGAAAAATCCGTGGGCATTTTTGCCGATATGGTAAAGCGGCATACCGAAGATCATTTTTTCGCTTTTGTGTTCGCGGAATTGTATTTTGAATAAATTCCAAATGCTTTCTTTTTCAGTTGACGGCATCTCTTCCTTTTCCGTGATCTCTTCTCTGAGAAGATAATCCATCGAGCATTCAAACAGGTTTCCCAATTTGATCAACTTATCGGTTTCCGGAAAGGCTATATCCGATTCCCATTTACTGATTGATTGACGGGATACGCCGAGAATATCGGCAAGCTGTTCTTGGGTATAGTTGTATTCTTTTCTGAGTTTTGATAGCTTTTCGCCAAGTGTCATAATATTTCCTCCTTATGTTTTCTAACGCTGCGTTGCCTTTATTGTAGCACACAAGGAGAAAACATACCACCAATTAGGCGTTTCTTTATGTAACCTTTGGGTTGCGTTTTCTTATTATATCATATTTTTATGGATATTTCAAGCATTTAGATCAAACGCCCTCGCGCCTATCACTAGCAAGGGTTTTCCTGCTTTTTGCTTCGATTTTGATCACTTGGAGGCCAAACAACGTGTGAGCGTTTGTCTGAGCATGCTGCTTAGATAATCGGTAAATCGGTAATGATCTTGCAAAAAAGGAAACCGATCGACCTCTGTTTCCAAGGTGTGGAGACAGTGATAAACGGAATTCAGACTTTGAAGCTCTTTCAGCCCTCTTCTGATGCGAGATGCAACCAGTGGAAGATAGGCATTGATGATCCGATCTCTTGCCTCGGAATCCCCTTGCATCATTTTTTTCGCGCACGTCTTCTCTTCCTCGCGCGTCAGAGGTGTTGCTTGTTTTGCTGTTTGGTAAAAATCCTCGATACAAAGAAAAAGCATGTTATCCTCCCCTCGCATTTCAAATCCCCTCGCCGGGTCAAGCGAGGGGATTTGATTTTTCGTTATATTTCGTCGATCTTGATCAGGTTCGTATTGCCCGAATGTCCCGTGGTATCTCCACCGGTGATGACGATGCGATCCTTTTTGCTCAGTCCGAGCTCCTTGGAGGCAATCTTGTTTGCAGTGTAGAAAAGCACGTCGGTTGAGGTGAATTTTTCGCACATGGCGGGAATCACACCCCAGGACAGCGCCAGCTTTCTCCAGGTGCTTTCGTTCGTAGTCAAGCCGATGATCGGAACGGGAGAACGGAAACGCGACACCATTCTTGCGGTCATTCCCGAAAGTGAGCAGGCAACGATCGCCTTTGCATCAATATCGATCGCCATACCGCAGGTGGAGTGAGAGATCGCGTCGGTCATGTTACGAATCTGGAAATCCGCGGTATAAAAGCGCTTCTTATAGTTGACGGTTTCCTCGGTGGTTTTTGCGATTTTTGCCATGGTTTCCACCGCTTGCACGGGGTACTTCCCTGCCGCAGTCTCACCGGAGAGCATGATCGCACTTGTTCCGTCGTAAACCGCATTGGCAATATCCGAGATTTCTGCTCTGGTGGGACGGGAATTCGAGATCATGGATTCAAGCATCTCTGTCGCGGTGATCACGCGCTTTCCAAGCATACGGCATTTGGTGATCAGCTTCTTTTGAATGGCGGGCAGATGCTCAAACGGAATCTCCACTCCCATGTCTCCTCGCGCGACCATGATGCCGTCGCAATATTGACAAATGTCCTCGATGTTATCCACACCGGACTGATTTTCGATCTTGGCGATCAATTCAATGTCCTCCGCGCCGATCTCATGCATATAATCGCGCACGTCGATCAGATCTTGCTTGCAGGAAACGAAGGAGCAGGCAATATAGTCAACCTCATTCTGAACACCAAACAAAATATCCTTCTTGTCCTGCTCCGAAAGATAGGGCTGCTTCATCACCTTCCCGGGGAAGCTCATGCTCTTGCGATCGGAAAGCTCACCGCCACAGATGACCTTGCACTCAATATCCGTCCCCTCAATGCGCTCAACCAGGAAGGTCAGGAGACCGTTGTTGAGCAGAATGGTATCTCCCACGGAAAGCTCGTTGGGAAGCTTGGAATAGCTGACCGATACGCGCTCTCGGTTGCCAACAACATCATCGGTGGTAAACGTGAATCGGTCCCCGTCGGAAAGAAGGATCTTTCCACCCTCAAAGGTTTTGATGCGGTATTCGGGACCTTTGGTATCCAGCATGATGGCAATGGGAAGCTGCAGCTCCTCACGCACCTCCTTCACAAGATCGATGCGCCTTTGATGATCTGCGTGCGTATTGTGTGAAAAATTGAGTCTTGCCACGTTCATGCCTGCTTTGCAAAGCCCCACGATCACTTCTTTTGTTTCGCTTGCGGGGCCAAGCGTGCATACGATTTTTGTTTTTCTCATTGGTGTTCCCTCGGATCCATAGATATATATATTATTATACCACAAACTTGTGAACATTTCTATCCTTTTGGCAAAATACGGGCGATTTTCGAACAAAAAACCGCCTCCATCGGCGCCTGTGTCTGCAACCGATGGAAGCGGCTTTTTTGTTTTTTGACAGATCAAAACTTCATCGTCAGCTGGTCGGTCTCGTTGACGTTATCCAAAACGCCGTTGACGCGCAGCATATCGATGATCGATTTGCTCAGCTTGGCGCGGATCTGAAGATCCTCCACAGAAAAGAAGGGCTCTTGATCGCGTGCTTCGATGATGTTTTTGGCAGCGTTTTCGCCAAGTCCGGGCAAGGACGAGAACGGCATCCGAATGCCGCCCTCCTCGGGCTGGAACACATAGGAATGCGATTTCTGCAGATCGACCGGCAAGAAACGGATCTTGCGCGCCATCGCCTCATTGATCAGCTGAAGCACGGGAATGCTCGCCTGCTCCTTGGGAGACGCCTCCTTGCCGCGCTTTTGAATATCCCGCAGAACAGCGACAACGTTGGATTTTCCGCCGCGCACCACGGTTGCGTCAAAGCCGTTGGGAGCAACGGTGAACATGGTGCAATAGAACGCGACGGGCTGATGTACCTTATACCACGCCAATCGAATTGCCGACATGACGTAAGCGGCGGCATGTGCCTTGGGGAAAAGATATTTGATCTTTTTACAGGACAGGATGTACCACTCCGGAACACCGTGATCACGCATGGCGGCTTCCCATTCGGGTGTGAGTCCCTTGCCCTTTCGAACCGCCTCCATGATCTTGAACGCGACCGCGTTTTCCAGGCCGTAACGGATCAGGTCGAGCATGATACCGTCCCGCGTACCGATCACGCGGGAAATATCACAGATGCCCTCCTTGATCAGATCCTGGGCGTTTCCGAGCCACACGTTGGTTCCGTGTGTCAATCCCGAGATCTGCAAAAGATCGGCAAAGTTTTTGGGCTTTGCATCCAGAAGCACCTGTTGGATAAACGAGGTTCCAAGCTCGGGAAGTCCGTAGGTGCCGATGAGACATCCTTCAATGTCATCGGGCGTGATTCCAAGCGGCGCCGTGGATTCAAAGAGCTCATACACCGAGCGATCATTCATCGCGACGTCCATGACCGAAGAATTAGTGAAGGTTTCAAGCCACTTGTATTTGGTCGGCACATCGTGTCCGAGCTCGTCGAGCTTCAGGATCGTGTCGTGCAGATAAGAAAACGCAAAGTGCGTTGTGATCACTCCCTTGGACGCATCCTCGGCGGGATATTGCACGGGGGTGAAATCGTAGATCTCCTTGTTTTGCGGAACGACGATGATGCCACCCGGATGCTGACCGGTGCTCTTCTTGACACCCATACAATTCATGACCAGGCGGTTCATCTCGGCACGTGGGAGACTGATGCCCTTTTGCTCGACGTATTTTGCAACGTAGCCGTATGCAGTCTTGTCGGCCAGCGTTCCCAGCGTTCCCGCACGGAAGACATGTCCCTCACCGAAGAGCTCCTCGGTGTACTTGTGCACTCTTCCCTGCACGTCCCCCGAGAAGTTGAGGTCGATATCGGGAGATTTGTCGCCGTAGAATCCAAGGAAGGTCTCAAACATGATGTCGTGTCCGTCGGCCTTGTATTTCGTGCCGCATTTGGGACAGTTTTTGTCCGGCAGATCAAAGCCGGAGCCAACCGAGCCGTCGGTGAAAAATTCGTTGTGCTTGCAGTCGGGGTTGGGACAGTAGTAATGCGGCGGCAGGGGGTTCACCTCGGAAATACCCGCCATCGTGGCAACAAAGGAGGAGCCGACAGAGCCTCTCGAGCCAACCAGGTAGCCCTGCTCCTCACTGTAATGCACCAGCCTCTGCGCGATCAGATATAGCACGGCAAAGCCGTTTTTGATGATCGAGGTCAGTTCTTTTTCGAGTCGTGCCGAAACCAGCTCCGGCAACGGATCTCCGTACATACTCTTGGCTCGCGCCCAGCACATATCCTGAAGCTCCTGCTCTGCACCCTCCATTTCGGGCGTATAGGACCCCTCGGGGATCGGACGGATCTTTTCGATCCGATCGGCAATCAGATTGGTGTTGGTGACAACTACCTCGTATGCCTTTTCTTCTCCGAGATAGGAAAACTCCTCGAGCATTTCCTCAGTGGTGCGGAAATAAAGGCCGATGTCTCGGTCGAAATCCTTGAATTTCATTCCCGCCTGCAGGATCTTGCGATAAAGCTCGTCCTCCTTGTTGAGAAAATGCGCGTCACAGGTGGCGCAGACCGGCTTGTTGTATTTTTCACCAAGGGCAACGACGCGTCGGTTGAGGTCTCTCAATCCCTCTTCGTTTGCGATCATGCCGTCCGTGATCAAAAAGCGGTTGTTGCAAATGGGTTGGATCTCCAGATAATCGTAAAAATTGACGATCTCCTCGATCTCCGATTCGGGACGGTTTTCCAGAATCGCGCGGATCAGCTCGCCCGATTCGCAGGCCGAGCCGATGATCAAGCCCTCGCGGTGCGTTTCCAAAAGTGTTTTCGGGATGCGCGGGTTGCGCTTGAAATAATCCAGATAGCTATAGGAAATCAGCTTATAAAGATTTTTCAATCCCGTGAGATTTTTCACCAGAATGATCTGATGGTAGGTGTTGAGCTTCAACGGATCTGCCTTTTCGGTCATTTCCTTTTCCAGCATGGGGAAATTCCGCAGATCCATTTTTTGCATCACGCCGATCATGGCAAGATAGATCTTTGCCAGCATCTCGGCGTCATCGCTTGCACGGTGATGGTTGAAGTCTCCGAGCCCGTAGGCATTAGCAATGTTGTCAAGCGTATGCTTTTTCAGCTCGGGATTGATATGTCGGGAAAGCGCCAGCGTGTCAAGATAAGGATTCTCAAACGGCAACTCGGCAAGCTTGGCGAAATGACGGATAAATCCAATGTCAAAGTTTGCATTATGCGCGATCAGAAGCGGGCGGTATTTCCTGTTCTCTTCACCTTTTTGGACAAACTCAAAAAACATTTTGAGAGCTTCGGGATACTTGGGAGCCCCCGCCACCATTTCGTCTGTGATTCCGGTGATCTTGGTGTTTTCGGGGGGGATCGGGCACTCGGGGTCCACAAAGGTCTGGAAGCGGTCAAGCACCTCACCGTTGCGGACTCTGACGGCACCGATCTCGGTGATCATACAGTTTTGCACGGAAAGACCTGTGGTCTCGATGTCAAACACCACGCATTCGGCATTGAAATCGGGATCACACTTTCCCGTGATGGCACTCGCGGTGTTGTTGACGAAGTATGCCTCCATGCCGTAAATCACCTTGAAATCGCTATCCTTGGCAAGCTTTTCATAAGCAAGCATCGCCTCGGGGAATGCTTGCACGTTTCCGTGGTCTGTGATGGCGACCGCGGGATGCCCCCACTTCAATGCGGTTTTGACCGCTACGTCGGGAGGAATCAGCGCATCCATTGTGGAAAGATTGGTGTGCAAATGCAACTCCACGCGCTTCTTTTCTGCCTTATCCTTGCGTGAAACCAAGGAAATTTGCGCAATATCGGTGAAAATAAAGGTGAAATCGGGGTCGGTCTTCCCTTTTCTTGTGATATGCTTGGCATATCCTCGCAGGGCAAGCACGCTGCCGTTTTTGACGAGACCGCAAAGCTCGTTTGCCTCCTCAAGCTCCAATCCAAAGCTGCGGTGCTCGATCGAGCAGTTGCCGTCAAAAATATCAAATGTGATGTCGAATTTATCGCCCGAACGGCTTTCCTCACGTTGGAAATTGAAGATCTCTCCCAAAATGACAATGTTTCTTTGCGGCTTGTCGATCGAGGAAATGCTGATGGGCTTCAGCTCGAAGGCCTCTCCGAAGACATACTGAGGTGCGGAGATGTCAAACACACGTGTACCGATCCTGCAGGTTCCGTTTTCGATCTCCGGTGGAAGAGCGGTTTCATAGATCGATGCCGCACGCGGAAGCATTTCTGTTTCCTCTGCTTCGGGGACAGACTCCCGTTGCATTTCATTCTGTCGTGCGCGGTGATATTCCTCCTCGGCTCTTGCCGCGTCCTTTTGCAGACGCTCCAGCTGCTCTGTGATCTGATTTTGATACACTGCAGGATCGTATGCCTCCATGCGATGGATGTTGACACGGATCGAGGCGCCGAACTCCTCTTTCACGATCTCCTCCATGAGCTGAGGTGTTTTCGCGTCGTAGATCAAGTGGATGCCTCCGTCGGAAAACGGGATCTCCACGTTCAATTCTCCTGCCGAAAAGCGGTATTCACAATGATTGAAAAAGCCGTTTGCAACAATTCCGCGGCGATTGGTCTCGATCAACAGGTCCGGAACAAAGCGCTGCGAAAAGGATTCGCTCGGATAGCGCGGACGGATGCGAACCATATTCAACTGATACGCCACGCGAATATCCTCCTCGATCCGATAAAGCGTCAGCTTCTTGATGACATGAGGAAAAGCCGCAGAGACCTCGATGAGTCTCTGTGGCTTGTCCGCGCGCAATTGAATGGTTTCGGGATCGGCAGAGAGCAGAATTTCGGCAAATTCCGCCGACGGCTCATACCGATTGAATATTTCCAATAAATTTTTGCTCATTGATTCTTCCCGTCTTTCAAAAGACAAATTTCTGACAGCAGTCGTTCAATGACCCGGTCCTCCGGAATCTTTTCCACGATCTCTCCCTTGCGGAACAAAACAGCCTCTCCGATTCCTCCCGCGATGCCGACGTCAGCCTCTCTCGCCTCTCCGGGACCGTTGACAACGCATCCCATCAAGGCAACCTTCACGGGCACGTCCTCCAAGCCGGCTTCCTTGACGGCTGCTTCAAATTTCTTGACCAGCGGAATCAGCTCGATCTTGGTTCTCGCACAGGTGGGACAGCTGACGATATCCAAGCCGCTCTGCCCCTCCATGCCGATGGCACGCAGGATCTTCTTTGCCGCGCCGATCTCAAGCACGGGATCGTCGGTGAGAGATACGCGCATCGTGTCTCCGATGCCGTCGCAAAGAACCGCTCCGATGCCGATGGCACTTTTCACCATGCCACGGTCGCCTCCACCCGCCTCGGTTACGCCGAGATGGATCGGATAGGAGCAGGACTCTGCCAAAAGACGGTTTGCGGCAATCATATCGGGAACGGTCGATGCCTTGATGGAAATAACCGTCTGATCAAAGTCGAATTTTTCAAGCAACGCCGCATGATAGAGCGCGCTTTCGCAAAGCGCCGCCGGTGTGGGCGCGCCGTGCTTGGCAAGAATATGCTTTTCCAAAGAGCCGCTGTTGACACCGATGCGGATCGGAATGCCACGCACCTTACAAGCGTCACAAACTGCCTTGACACGCGCGTCATCCCCAATGTTTCCGGGATTGATGCGGATCTTGTCAAAGCCAAGCTCGGCGCAACGCAGGGCGATCTTATAATCAAAGTGAATGTCGGCTACGATCGGGATCGACACTCCCGCCTCCTTGATCGCAAGGATCGTCTCCGCAGCTGCGAGCGTGGGGACCGAGATGCGAACAATGTCACATCCTGCCGCCTCCATGGCGCGGATCTGCGCAACCGTGGCAACGGCATCCAGCGTGTCGGTGTTCGTCATGGATTGGATCGCGATGGGATGCGTGCCTCCGATGGCACGGCTTCCGATCCTGACCTCTTTGCTTTTTCGTCTGATATCATTGTACTTCATAGTGAAATAATGTCCTTAATTGAAATAATAACCGCCAATGCGAGAATGATGATGAGACCGATAAAATTGATCACGCCCTCAACCTCTTTTTTCATGGGCTTGCGACGGATGACCTCGATCAGATAGATCATCAGGTGTCCTCCGTCCAATGCGGGAAACGGCAACAGATTCATCACACCGAGGTTGATGGAAATGATGCTCATGAGAGAAATAATGCTCAAAACACCGGTTTTCGCCACGTCGGAGATCGTTTTGGTGATGCCGACAGGCCCCGACACTGCCTCCATGCCGTAACGTCCCGTGAAAAGTCCGATCAAGGAATCGTAAACCATTTTGACCATCGAAACCGAGCGATACCACGTATGCTTCAGAATCGTTCCAAGATGATATTCCCGCTCTCCAAAGACGCGGAAATCGATCTCTCCGACCGCGATGTTGGTCTCTCCGTCCACCGTGTTCGGGAAAAGCACGTTTTCGAGAACGACCTTCTCTCCGTTGCGCAAAACCGTGAGGTTCACGGCACGATAGCCCTGTGTCATGATCTCATAAGAAAGCTCATAGTGGGTATGCACGCGAACGTTGTTGACCTTGAGAATCTCGTCGTTCACCTGCAATCCCGACTGCTCACTGACCGAACAGGTGAAATAGGTGTCCAGCGCCTCGCTGTCAAGCGGTACGTCGCCGAGCTTTGCCGTGATCACGTCGGTTTGATCCTCATTCAGACGACGCACAGTGATCTCAAACAATCCGTCCTCGTCTCCCAAAACAAGCTCCTTCATTTGCGCGAAGGAATTGATCTCCACACCGTCCAAGGCGTCGACGTAATCTCCCGGGAGCAGTCCCGCCAGCGATTCCTCGGCTTGATAAACGATATGAAAATCGGCAACCGTGGTGGTTCCCACGTTTCCTTTTCCGGCGGAAACAACGATGATCAACATCAGCAAAAAGCCGAGGATCACGTTCATCAAGGGACCTGCCAAAGAAATGAGGATCCGCTTCCACACACTTTGATTGCAATAGGCGTGCTTGGCCTCCTCCTCGCTCAGGGGAGTTCCCTCTTGACCGTCGTTTTCGTCCTTTGACTCTTGGGTGTCATCCGCCCGATCCTCTGTCACAAAGAAGGACTTGTCGTCACCTTCGGCGGATTCCTCAGATGAGCCCTGCACGACCTCCATGCCGTTTTCTCCCAACATATTGACGTAGCCGCCAATGGGAAGCAGACGTAGTGAATAGAGCGTTCCCGTTTTTTTGGATTTTTTGGAAAAGAGCTTCGGTCCCATGCCGATGGAAAACTCAAGGATCTTCACACCGCACCAACGCGCAACCAAAAAATGTCCGAGCTCGTGAATGAAAATCAAAATTCCAAAGATAAAAAGTGCCAAAAGAATATAAAGAAAATTCAAAGAAATAAATCCTCCGTTCAAGCAAACGGCTCTTACCGTTGCATCAAGTTTTCGTTTGCAAGCCTTCTTGCAGCGCTGTCAAATGCAAAAATATCGTCAATCGACGCACAGCTTGCCGCGTCGGGCAGGCCGCGTACCGTCTTTTCCACCACCTCAAAAATGCCGGTGAAGGAAAGCTGTTTGTTCAAAAACGCGGCAACCGCAACCTCATTGGCTGCATTCAGAACCGCGGGAACTGCTCCACCCTTCGCAATCGAATCCAACGCCAATGCGAGCAGCGTAAAGGTCTCGGTATCGGGCTTTGCGAAGGTCAGCTTTCCGATCTGCGTCAGATCCAAGGCGGGAATGACCGCGTCGGTGCGATCGGGATGCGTCAACGCATAATGCACGCAAAGGCGCATATCGGGAACCGACATCTGCGCGATGACGCTATTATCTATATATTCAACGGCAGAATGCATTATGCTCTCTCTGTGAACCAAAACCTCGATCTGATCGGGACGGACGTCAAACAGGTGTACCGCTTCGATCACCTCAAAGCCCTTATTCATCAGGGTTGCACTATCAATGGTGATTTTGGCGCCCATGCTCCACGTCGGGTGCGCCAAGGCTCTCTCCACCGTGATGTCTGCAAGCTGCTCTCGCGTCATGCCGTAAAAAGGTCCGCCGGACGCGGTCAAAAGAATCCGTTTGATGCGTTTTTTGCCTCCCGAGCGCAGGCATTGAAAGATGGCACTGTGCTCACTGTCTACGGGCAGAATCTCAATGCTCTTCTCTTTTGCCAACTTCATGACGTAATCTCCCGCGCAAACGAGAGATTCCTTGTTGGCAAGCGCCAGCTTTTTTCCGGCAGTCAGCGTCGCCAACGTCGGCTTGAGTCCGGCTTCTCCGATCACGGAGTTCACCACAACCTCATCGGGACCGTAGCTCTCACCGATCATCTCACAGATGCCATCCGTTCCCGCAAACACCCGGGTGTCGGTGTCGGAAAGCGCAATCTTCAGCTCTGCCGCCGCTTCCGCGTCTGCCATGGCACAAGCCTTGACCTTGAGCAGGCGAGCCTGCTCCTCGACGCGCTTGACGTTTTTGTGCGCACAAAGGGCGTTTACCCGAATATGATTCTTCACTGCGACGTCGATCGCCTGTTCGCCGACCGATCCGGTCGAGCCGAGAATGGTTACCGACGGAAATTGTTCGTTATACATGCTTAAATCACCTCAAAGAAGTTAAAGAAGGAGCAGAAAACCGCCAAAACAATGGAAACCGCGATGACAGAATCAAAGCGATCCAGCATTCCGCCGTGTCCCGGAAAGAGCTTTCCGTAGTCCTTGATTCCGTAAGTACGCTTGATCACGGACATGCAAAGGTCACCGACCTGAGAAACGATCGACGCCAGAAAGCCTCCGATGATCAGGAACAAATAATTGGCATGGAGGTCGGAAATATGATTGATGATCAGGCCGAATACCACCATTCCGAGAATGCAGAACACGATTCCTCCGATGCTTCCCTCCACCGTCTTTTTGGGGCTGACGTCGGGAATCAGCTTGTGCTTTCCGCCGCGACCGAACAGCATACCGCAAAAATAAGCAAAGGTATCGGTGATCCAAGCGCCGAGGAATACCGTCAAATAGACGTATTTTCCACCCATTTCATAGTCGCGCAGGATCAGAATGGCATTGAAGCCTGCAAGAATATAAAATCCCGTCAAAAATGCGACCGCCACGTCGGAAAGCTTGTATTTTCCATGTGAGAAGGTCAGCACCGAGAAAAAATAGAGCGATATGATCAGCGCAGCGGCAACGACAACCTGACGGATCAAGTCAATGTCTTCACTGTACCGAATGAAAAAAGGAAGTCCAATCGCGCAAAGATAAAGCGGAATATTCAAGGAATATGCCTTCTTCAGACCGATGCACGACATCATCTCATAGACTGCCACAAGCGAGCAAAGTGCCATGGCAATGGGAAGCGCAACAGTGTCCGAAAAGATCAGAATCGGCAACAAAACCGCAATGGCAACCACGGCAGTGATGATTCTTGTTTTCATAACAAATTCCTTTCCAAAGGCTTAAACTCCGCCATATCGGCGTTTTCTCGAATAAAACGCGGCAACCGCCTCGTCCACGTCCTTTCCCGAAAAATCGGGCCAAAGCACGTCGGTGAAATAATATTCCGCATAAGCAGACTGCCAAAGCAAGAAATTCGAGGTGCGCAGATCTCCTCCCGTTCTCACGATCAGATCGGGGTCGGGACAACCGGCGGTGTAAATATGCGCGGAAATATCCTCCTCCGTGACCTCGGTCTTTCCCTGTCGGATCAATTCGTTGCACGCATGAGAGATCTCTTCGCGTCCGCCGTAATTGACCGCAACATTGAGCAAAAAGGTTTTGTGTGCGGTTTCACGCTCGATCTTCGCCATTTTTTCACGCAAGGTGTCGGAAAAAATGCTCAAATTACCAATAAAATGCACGTGAACGTTATCGTCCGCCATTTCCGCGAAACAGTCCTCGATGTAATCGTCAAAGATCTGCATGATGGTGTCCACTTCCTTTTGCGGGCGCTTCCAATTCTCGGTGGAAAACGCATACACCGTCATATATTTGATGCCGATGCTCTCGCAATAGCGTCCAATCTTTTTGAATGTGGCTGCACCGTGCGAATGCCCGAATTCTCTTGGCATTCCGCGCCTTTGCGCCCATCTGCCGTTTCCGTCCATAATAAAAGCGATGTGCTGCAACCGCTCGTCAACCTGCACAGCCTCCGTCTTTTGTTTTTTTCTCGAAAAGAGCTTCATTGTTTCTCCATTCTGCCCACGGGCATCTCTCTTTGTTAAGAATTTGGCGGATTTTTTCAAAAAACTCCGAAAGTTCGGTGAACGCTAAAAAATCACAGCTGCAAAATTTCTTTTTCCTTCTTGGAGGTAATTTCGTCAACCGTTTTGATATAGCGGTCGGTCAGATCCTGAACCGATTTCTCGCTTGCCTTCTGCTCGTCCTCGGTCATCTCACCGTTCTTTTTCTGCTTCTTGATGTCGTCGTTTGCATCGCGGCGAATATTGCGGATCGCCACGCGCGCCTCCTCGCCCATCTTTTGGATCTGCTTTGCCAAGCCCTTGCGGTGCTCCTCGGTCAGAGGTGGGAAAACGAGACGGATCACGGAGCCGTCATCCTGAGGCGTGATGCCAATGTCGGATGCCTGCAAAGCCTTGACCATTGCCTTGAGCGTGGAACGGTCGTAAGGCGTGATCGTCAAGGTCTTGGGATCGGTGACTGCCACCGACGCCATGTCAACCAGCTTGGTTGCAGCGCCGTAATATTCAAACGTAACTTTGGAAACGACCGAGCCGTTTGCCTGGCTTGCGCGGATCGTGGAAAGATTGCTTTCGTAAGCGGCTACGCTTTTTTGCATTTTCTCTTCTGTGCCCTTGGTGTTGTACTTCATGATTGTTCCCTGCCGCCAAACGCTTGACGGCGATCCTTTCTCTATGTATTTGTTATAATAAATTTCAGTTGTGGATCTCGGTGCCGACCGATTCTCCCATGACCACGCGATAGATGTTTTCGGGATCGGCAAGCCCGAACGCATAGCCACTGATGTCGTTGTCCATGCAGAAGATCGCGGATGTCATATCAAGTGCGCGCAGATTTTCGTCGAGGATCTGACGGTATGTGATCTCCGAGTAACGCACCGCGTCGGGATTGCGCTTGGGATCGTCGCTGTAAATCGCGTCAATATTCTTTGCCATCAGGATGCAGTCTGCGTTGATCTCGGCGGCGCGAAGCACGGCTGCCGTATCGGTCGAAAAGAAAGGCGTTCCCAAGCCGCAGCCGAAAATAACGACCTTTCCTTCCTCGAGCGCCTTGATCGCATCACGGGAATTGTAATGATCGGCATAAGCGTTCATTTCCACGGCAGTCATGACAACTGCATTCATGCCCTCGCGAAGAAACACGTCCTGCAGGGCAATCGAATTGATCGCGGTTGCCAGCATTCCCATGTGGTCGGCTCTGCAACGGTCCATGCCGGTTCCCTGTCTTCCGCGCCAAATGTTGCCCGCGCCGACGATGACGCCAACCTGTACGCCTGCGTCCACGCAGCGCTTGACCTGCTTGGCAACCATTGCGATGAAGTCAAAATCAAGAATGCTTCCGCCGTTTTCGGGTGCCAGAGCCTCTCCGGAAAGCTTCAATAAAATTCTTTTGTAGCGTGGTGTTTTCATAGAATGTTCTCCTCTGCCGATGTTACAGTTTATTCCTATTTATTTTACTACAAAAATTGAATTTTGTAAACACCTTTTTTGTAAATAAATCAAATCCTTACAAAAAATTTCTCAAAAAACCGACTTTGCGAGAAAGAAAAAGAACGCAGAGAAGAAATTCTTCCTCTCTGCGTTCGATTTTTTCATTTGTTGAAGCAATTACTTGCCTGCGGTCATCTTTGCGATTTCCTCGGCAAAGTTCTCTTCTCTCTTCTGAATGCCTTCGCCCTTCTCGAAACGGTAGAAGTCGACGATCTCGATCTCGCCGCCAAGCTCCTTTGCGGTAGCCTTGACGTACTGACCGACCTTCATGTCCTCGTCCTTGACGTAGGTCATGTCAACCAGGCAGTTGTTATCGTAGAACTTGGAAATTCTACCCATAACCATCTTCTCCTTGATTGCATCGGGCTTCTTTGCGTTTGCGGGATCGTTTGCGATCTGTGCCAACAGAATGCTCTTCTCCTCTTCGATAACCGAAGCGGGAACCTGCTCACGGTTGAGGTAGGGAGTGGGATATGCACCGATCTGCAGAGCGATGTTCTTTGCGAATGCTGCGAACTCAGCCTTGTCTGCAACGTTGGTCTCGAACTTTGCGATAACGCCGATCGAGCCGGTGCCGTGGATATAGGTGCTGGTGACGCCCTCAACGACAACAAAGCGGCGAACGGTGAGCTTCTCACCGATCTTGAAGATCATTTCCTTGGTCTTCTCTTCAACGGTCATCTCATCGTTGAACTTGCAAGCCATCAGAGCCTCAACGTTTGCGGGCTTCTGTGCGATGATGATCTTGAGAAGATCTCCGACGAATTCCTTGAAGCTTTCGTTCTTTGCAACGAAGTCGGTCTCGGAGTTCACCTCGATCATTGCGGTGCTGTTGCCGTCCTTCAGGATCTCAACAACGCCGTCAGCTGCAATTCTGGATGCCATCTTGGATTCAGCCTTCAACTCGCCCTTCTCACGAAGAATCTTGATTGCTGCGTCCATATCGCCCTCAGCCTCAACCAGGGCCTTCTTGCACTCCATCATACCGATACCGGTCTTTGCGCGGAGAGCTGCTACGTCTTTTGCTGTAATATTTGCCATTTTTTCGTCCCTTTCCGAGTGTTGAATTACTCTGCGTCGGTTTCTGCTGCGGGCTCCTCTGCAGCCTCAGCCTCTGCTGCGCCTGCCTCGCCCTGCTTGCCCTCGATGACTGCATCTGCCAGAGCCGAAGAGATCAGCTTGATGGCACGGATTGCGTCGTCGTTACCGGGGATGATATAATCTGCATCGTCGGGATCGCAGTTGGTGTCAACGATTGCGATGACCGGAATGCCGAGCTTCTTTGCCTCGAGAACTGCGTTTCTTTCCTTTTTGGGGTCAACGAGGTACACTGCATCGGGCAGTCTTGCCATCGTCTGGATACCGCCGTAGCTCTTCTCGAGATCGAAGATCTCCTTCTGCATAGCGGCAACTTCCTTCTTGGGAAGCAGATCGAAGGTTCCGTCCTCCTGCATCTTGTAGAGGTTGTTCAGACGGTTGATGGATCTCTTGATGGTCTTGAAGTTGGTCATCATACCGCCGGGCCAACGAACGTTGACGTAGTACATTCCGCAACGGACAGCCTCTTCCTTGATTGCCTCTGCGGCCTGCTTCTTGGTTCCCACGAACAGGACGGTACCGTTGTTCTCGGAAAGCTCACGAACAAAGTTGTAAGCCTCGTCGAACTTCTTCACGGTTTTCTGGAGATCGATGATATAGATTCCATTTCTTTCCGTGAAAATGTACTCCTGCATTTTGGGGTTCCATCTTCTGGTGTGGTGTCCGAAATGAACACCTGCTTCAAGCAACTGCTTGATCGAGATAATAGACATTTGAATGTCCTCCTTCGGTTTTTCCACCACCGCAACGCATTGCCAAAACCGCGTTTTGCGGCACCGATGCAACGCTCGTCCGGTGTGTGTGATTTAAATTTTGCGCCGTTTCGAAGCTCGAAAGATTCTTGCGACGCAATTACATTGAATTATAACATACATTTTCTTTTTTTGCAAGTGGCATTTTCACAATTTACATTTTTTTAACATTTTGTCCTTTCCTGCCGCAATTCCTTTCCCTTGAGCAAAAAACTGCTTGACGAATCCAGGACGGATATGTTATAATCATAGTTGACAAGCGCGAGGCTCTGAGCGACGGATGCCTTATTGATGCAGCTCGCTGTATTTCAGTCGCGTGGCTTCCCCGCCGCGCAAATGGCGCTCCTGCTTGTTCTTGTATAAAAGCTTTTGCACGTCCTCGTAAAGTGATTTGTTGACGTTCTTCAAAACCTGTGTCACGTCCTTATGTACCGTGCTTTTGCTGATGCCAAACACACGCGCGGCCGAGCGAACGGTTGCCTGGTTCTCCACCAGGAATTCCCCCAGCATCACGCAGCGCTCACGTCCGTTCCAATCTGATACCATCATGATTCCGAATCCCCCGATCATTTCCGAATATTCGGTATCATTATATGCGGCATCCAAGCGAAAATAGACTAAAAATATGAATGGAAACAGCATGATGATTCAAAAAGAAAGCGAAAAATTTTCCCCATCCAACATTTTGGAGGGCATGACCTCGATCTCGGCGCTTCTCAACACACAGTGTGAGAACGACCGTCGCATCGAACGGATCCTGATCGACCGCGACAAGCGGGAAAGCAAGGCGCGGGAGATCGGTTTTCTGAACGCCAAGGCACGCGAGCTGGGATTTGACGTGGAATTTGTGGACAGCGAGTCGATCGATTCCCTTTGCGTCGGCAATTCCCACGGCGGCATCATCGCCTTTTGCACAGAGCGGACGATTCCCTCACTTGCATCCGAGAAGATCAAGGCAGACGGTTTTTACGTCTTTTTGGAGGGTGTTGAAGACCCTTATAATTTCGGATACACCCTGCGTTCCTTGTATGCGGCAGGTGTGGACGGCGTGATCTTGCCGCCTCGCAATTGGATGAGTGCCGCCGGTGTCGTAGCGCGCTCCTCCGCGGGTGCGTCGGAGCTGATCCCCATGTTCACGGCAACCGCCGAGGAGGTGCTCGGGATTTTCAAATCGGTTGGCTATCGGGTGCTCTGTGCCGGGATCCGAGATTCGGTCTCGGTGTTCGACGGATGCTTCACCTATCCCATTCTGCTGGTCATCGGAGGTGAAAAACGCGGTATTTCCCGCAAAATCCTGGATCAAGCCGATCAGATCGTGCGCATTGATTACGGACGGGAATTTCGCGGTTCTCTCTCGGCGGCATCTGCCGCGACGGTATTGGCGTTTGAGATCTACCGACAGAACCGAATGAAATAAAAACAAGGCGTCATCGCTCGATGACGCCTTGTTTCATGGTTTCTTCTTTTGAAAGAGTCCGTCCAACAGATTCTTGGTGTTCATCTCCAAGAGGGATCCGATCGTTTTTTTCACGGTTTCATAGACGTGCGGATCGAGCTGGCGGTTCTTTTTGAGTCTTGCGACAGAGACCAGATCGGTCAGAGTCAGCGCATTGTCTGCCGACAAAATTGCGTAAACCGATTCAACAAATTGCTCGCGTTGCTCCGGCGTCATGGCTTGGATCCATTCGTTCAGCGTCTTGTCCAATCGCTTGCATCCGCCCGTCACGTTCTCCAAATGGACAAACGAGCCGCCCATCACGTTCCACGACAGTCCGTCATGCTGAAAGAGACCCGCCTGACGGCTTTTGACGACCGTGTAGTTTTCGTCATGCTCCAATAGCATTCCCACCACAGAGGATTGCGGAACGAGTGACTTGATGATCGGGCGCATTTCCAGATATTCGGGACGGTTGAGCATCCCCGCACCAAATCCGGGGCCGTCGTTACTCCAAACACGCGTCAGTCGCTTTTTGGTTTCCTTTGCGCAGTTGACCGCCGCAAAAACGGCAAGATTTCCACCCTTGCTGTGTCCGCTCAAAAGAATATTCCCATCAAACGACTCCGCAGCAGCTTCCAGATATGCCGTGGCCGCAAGCTGTGCGGGAACGACCTCCAGAAAGCTCATGTTGAAATTCTCTTTCCAGCCGACCAACGTATCGTCGGTTCCGCGATAGGCAATCAGCATCGTGCCGTCGCCGGGAAGAAAGGTGGTTGCCGAGAACTGCATCTCCTTTTTTTGATCGATCTTATTGACGTGCGCGCGCATCTCAACGGTGCGAAAGCGCCGTGTCCCCTTGACGGCACGAAACAGTGTGATGATCTCCTTGGGTACGATCAGTCCCATGGAAATCTTCTTGGGATCGGGATTTTTTGCAAAAAAGGTGTTTGCCGCCGATCGGATGGGGACACCCGATTCCCCGTGGGATTCGGGAACGATTCCCTTCAGGTCCAGATAGGACAGCAAAGAAAAGATCAGACTGTCGACCTCATTCATCGGAGCCTCCCGAAACGTCAGATCTCCGCGCCACTTCAGATAATCGAACAGGGTTCCCATTCCGTGCTTCCGCCTCCCTTCAACGGTCAGCAGCCGTGATAGAGCCGCTTGCTTTCATAGCAAGGCTCGCAGGTCATGTGAACGCCGAGCTTTTTCATGGTGTTTTCATCATTTTCCGACAAAATGACCGAGGAATGCATCTCGCAATGACGCAGCTTGGGAAGCTGCTCGCACGCCTTGGCCGCGATCGGATCACTCACCGCGCAGATCGACAGTGCGATCAAAAGCTCGTTGGGATGCAGGCGCGGATTCTTGCTTCCGAAGGTTCCGACCTTGAGATTCGTGATCGGCTCCAGAATTTCGGGAGAGATCAAATTGATGCGGTCGTCGATTTCGGCAAGCGTTTTCAGTGCATTCAGGATCGCCGCGGAGGTTGCGCCCAGAAGTCGCGAGGTTTTTCCCGTCACGATCCTGCCGTCTGCCAGCTCAAGCGCGACAGCGGGCTTTCCCGTCGCCTCAGCCTTCTTTCTGGCGACGTCAACCACCCGTCGAAATTCCACGTCGATTCCCGCAGATTGCATGATCAGCTTCAGCTTCTCAACGTCTCTCGCATCTCCACTTCCCTTTCTTTGATTGGAAAGCGCCGTATAATAGCGTCTGACAATCTCCATTTTTGCGGCGGCACAGACCGCCTCGTCATCGTCAATGCAGTTGCCCGCCATGTTGACGCCCATATCCGTGGGAGACTTATAAGGAGATGCGCCATGGATCCTTTGGAACATGGCATTCAGCACGGGAAAGATCTCAACGTCGCGATTGTAGTTGACGGTGGTCTGTCCGTAGGCCTCCAAATGAAAGGGATCGATCATGTTCATGTCGTTGAGATCGGCGGTTGCCGCCTCGTAGGCAATGTTGACGGGATGCTTCAGGGGCAGATTCCAGATCGGGAAGGTCTCAAACTTGGCATATCCAGATTGGATTCCCCGCTTGTGCTCGTGATAGATCTGACTCAGGCAAGCCGCCATTTTTCCGCTTCCCGGGCCGGGAGCGGTCATCACGACGAGTGAGCGAGAGGTCTCAATATAATCGTTTCTTCCGTATCCCTCGTCACTCACGATGTAATCAATATCCGCGGGATAGCCGGGGATCGTGTAATGACGGTAGACGCGGACTCCCAAGGATTCCAGTCTCTTCTGGAACTTGAGCGCCGCGGGCTGATCCTGCCAACGCGACAGAACAACGCTTCCGACGTAGAGTCCGAAGCTGCGGAAGGCATCGATCAGGCGAAGCGTATCCAGATCATACGTAATTCCCAGGTCTCCGCGCACCTTGTTCTTTTCAATATCGTTTGCATTGATGACAATCACGATCTCGGCCTGATCCTTGAGCTGGATCAGCATGCGGATCTTACTGTCAGGCGAAAAGCCGGGCAGAACCCTTGCGGCATGATAATCGTCAAAGAGCTTGCCGCCAAACTCCAGATAAAGCTTGCCGCCAAACTGTGCGATGCACTCACGGATATGCGCCGATTGCATCTCGATATATTTTTCATTGTCAAAGCCCTGTTTATACATTGCTTATCTCCCTTTTCCGTTCAATAGTCAGGTTTCCAGCCGATATACACCGTCTCGGTCACTCGTCAGCTCAACGCTGTAAAATTCCTTCATGGCACGAATCAGATACGCAACGTCATCGGTTCCCGCGCTCTCGTATGCCGAATGCATCGCAAGCTGCGCCACGCCGATGTCAACGGTGCACAGCGGAACGTGGGTATTGGAAATGTTGCCAAGTGTTGATCCGCCGGGCATATCGCTTCGGTTGAAGAAATGCTGCACGGGAACGTCTGCGCGGCGGCAGATCTCCTTGAAGAGTGCAGCAGAAAAGCCGTCTGTGGTATATTTTTGCGTTGCGTTTGCCTTGATCACCACACCACGGTTGAGGTGCGGTGCGTTGCTTTCGTCACTCAGCTCGGGATAGTTGGGATGGACGGCATGCGCATTGTCTGCCGAAACCATCATCGAGGATGCCAGCATTTGGCGCTTGTCAGCGCCCGTCGCCTCACAAATGCGATCCAGAACGTCGGACAAAAAGACCGATCCTGCCCCCTGCTTGGTGCCGCTTCCGGTTTCCTCGTTGTCCGCTGAGAAATATACCGTCACGGTGTGCGCCACAGGAGAAGCTTCACAGAAGCCCATCAGCGTGCCGTACGCGCACATCAGGTCATCGATGCGAGGTGCGGAGAAGAATTCGTTGTTCGCGCCCCAAATGCTGCCCCGTTGGTTGCAAACCGCATAGAGATCCATTCCGACGATCTGCGACTCCTCACAGGAAAGCTCCTCGGACAGAATGCCGCGAACCGTGGTGCTCGGCTCGCCCTGCAAGGCAAGCACGGGAAGCATATCCTTTGCCACGTTGAACGACATTTCCGAATTGATTTTGCGGTTTTGATGGATCGCAACATTGGGAATGAGAAGCAGATCTCGGTCAAATTTTACGTTTTTTGCCGTAAAATTACCGTTTTCGTTCAAAATCACACGTCCCGCCAACGAAAGCGGACGGTCCAGCCAAGAAGCCAGAATCGCGCCTCCGCTCAGCTCGACGTTCAAGCGGAGGTAATCCTTTCCGCCAAGCGACTCACAAGTCTCCTTGAGCTTGAACACCGGCGAATCGGTGTGGGAAGCGGAAATCAAAAAATTGCGCGGGGTATTGCACGGAAGTTGAAACGCGATGATTGACGAGCGGTTGCGCGTCACGTAATATTTCCCTCCCGCCTTCAGATCCCAGGCATCACCCTCATGCAAAGCGAGAAAGCCGTTCTGTTCCAGCTTTTCCGCGATGGAATCCACGGCGTGAAACGCGGTGGGACTTTTTTCGATAAAGGAAATCAGGTCTTTCGTAGCGGTCAACGAGCGATCTTTCACAGCTTCACCTCCGAGCAATTCAAACTAAATAATATTATATCATATCGATCTTCCAAAATCAAGACAAAGATCGGGATTTTTTCGTTTTTTCCGAAAATATACCAAAAATGGCTCAAACCAAGCGATTTCTTTTGCCGCCTTCAAGGAAGGAATGGATGTTGGCAAGGACCTCTTTCAAAAGACGCATCCGCGTTTCATAAGCCCCCCAAGCCATGTGCGGAGTCAGGCAAACGTTCGGAAGATGCTTGATCTCCTGGAAGGGATGATCCGACGGCAGCGGCTCGGCGCTGTAAACGTCGATCCCAACCCCCCCGATCCTTCCCTCCTTCACGGCATCGGTCAGTGCCCTCTCGTCGGTCACAGCGCCACGCGCGACGTTGATGACGATCGCGTTCGGCTTGAGCATGGCAATATGCGCCTCGTCCAGCATCCCACGCGTGCCGTCATTGAGTGGCGTGTGAAAGGATAAAATATCCGATTCTCGGCAAACGGTATCAAAATCAACACAAGCAGCATCGTCGGTGGGTGTTCTTTTGTGCACGATCGTTCGGCATCCCAACGCAGATGCGACACGCTCCACCTGCCGTCCGATGTTTCCAAATCCAACGATTCCCCAGGTTTTTCCGAAGATCTCACTGTAAACAGGAACCAATCGGTTGGCGATTCCGCTTGCCGTATAGCTTCCGTCGCGGACGTAGCTCTGATACTCGTCAAGATGCGTCAAAAGAGAAAGCGCCATCAGAACGGTGAGCTGCGCGACGCTTTGTGTGGAATAGCCAATCACGTTGCAAACGGCAATCCCGCGCCGCCGACATTCCTCAAGATCGACGTTGTCATATCCCGTGGCGGTAATGCAGATCAGCTTCAGGCTCGGACATTCCTCGAGTACGGCGGCATTGATCCTTACCTTGTTCAGGATCACCACGTCCGAATCCCCAATGTGATCGTGCGCTTCCTCCGCGCGCGTGCCGTCCCAGACGACCACCTCTCCGATCGCAGAAAACAGATCCGTGGAAATATCGTCGCCCAGCGTCGCCGCATCCAAAAAAGTTATCTTCATTATTCCAAACCGCCTTTTCTCTGTTTTATATTCAGTATACTGCAAAAATCGAAATTCGTCAAGTAAAAGCGCTTGAAAAAAACAATTATTTGCAAAAAAGCCTTGAAAATCAATGAGAATTCATATATAATATTAATTAAAGCACCCCTTTGATACAGAAAGGAGTAACATTTCATGAACATGGAAAAAAATGAAGTTTTCTCTTTGGAAGAGCCCACCACCTCACGCGAGATCCTTCGCGCCGTTTACGAGGCAATGAGTGAAAAGGGCTACAATCCCATCGGCCAGATCGTTGGCTACCTGCTTTCCGAGGACCCGACCTATATCACCAATTACAAAAACGCACGCGCCCTGATCCGCAAGATCGACCGTGACGAATTGATGGGCGAACTGGTCAAAAATTATCTGGAGCTGAACTGATCATGTCTGTCTTCACCTGCATTTCGCTCGCCGACGGCAGAGAGGTCTCGCCGCCCGATGCCTGTGTGCTCTGCCTGGGAAATTTTGACGGCGTGCATTTGGCGCATCAGGCACTTCTGACAAGGGCGTCACAGCTGCGCGAAGCCTCCTTCCCCGCTGCCGCTTGCGGAGTTTTTTGCTTCTCCCTGCTCTCATCGGATCTTCTGCTCGCAACACCGCCGCCGCATCTCTCCACCACAGAGCAAAAAGCGGCTCTTTTTTCGCGGTATGGCATGGAATATCTGTTTCTTGCCGATTTTTCGGCACTCAGAAACCTATCGCCCGCGCAGTTCGTTGACGAGATCCTGAAGGCAGGCTGTCACTGCGTTGCGGCAGTTTGCGGATTCAATTACAGATTCGGGAAAGGCGGAAACGGAACACCCGAAGCACTGCAAAGGCTTCTGAATGCGCCCGTTGCGATTCAGGAAGAGATCAAAAAGGACGGAAAAACCGTCAGCTCCACCGAGATCCGACGTCTTTTGCTGGATGGACAAGCCGAGGCGGCTGCAAAGCTTTTGACGCGCCCCTATTCCCTGACCTCCGCGGTCCTTCACGGAAAGGCGCTCGGCCACACCATCGGCGTTCCCACCGTCAATCAATCCTTCCCCGACGGCATGCTGATCCCGCGCCACGGAGTCTATATCACCGATTGCGAGATCGACGGCAGACATTACAGAGGCGTTTCCAACGTCGGCGTTCATCCCACCGTCGATGCCGACGCGCGTGTCAATTGCGAAACCCATCTTTTGGAGTTCAATGAAATGCTTTACGGACGCGAGGTAACGGTTTCATTTTTGAAATTCCTGCGTCCGGAGCAAAAATTCAATACCTTGGAGGAGCTGCGGCTGCAGCTGCAGACCGACATCCGCGCAGCGAAAGAATACTGAAAGGAGTGTGAGGCACTTGCGATCCCTGCGCAAAACGATCCGAATATTGCTTGCGTTGCTCGCGGCGCTGACACTTTTTTTCTCCTTCCCGATCCCATCCGTGGCAGAGCCGATCGAGCTTCCCTCCACGGACGAAGCATCGGCAGTCTATTTCTATCATCTGGAAAGCGACACTCTGATCTGCTCAAAAAATGAAAACGTACCGATTCCCGCCGGCTCCACCACAAAGGTTCTTGCCGGACTGATCGCCTGTGAGCGGTTGGCAGACAGGCAAAACGAATTGGTCACGGTGACGTATGAGATGACGAAGGATTCCGCGGGGCAATGCTCCCCCACCATCAATGAGGGAAACACCCTGACGGTCAGGCAGCTGCTTTACGCGGCGATCTGCGGCAGCTACAACGATTGCTTTGACATTCTGGCTTGCGTCGTGGCGGGTAGCGCTGAGGAGTTTTTGAACCTGATGAATGCCCGCGCCAAGGAGCTCGGCGCGCAAAACACGCTCTGCAAGGAGGTCAGCGGTGTGCATGACCGCTCCACGACCACGGCAGAGGATCTTGCAAAAATCGCACGTGCGGCAAGCCGGAATGAACTCTATATGCAGATCTCGAGCACATCGCGCTATTCTCTTGCCGAGTTTGGCTCGGTCTCCAATCGCAACGCTTTGATCTATTCCGAGTCCACCACGCAATATTACAATTCGAAATGCCGCGGCATGAGCGCGGGATACACCACGCTTGCCGGAAGCTGCGTGGTGACGACGGCAACCAACGGAAAGGAAAGCTATCTTTGCATCGTGATGGGGGGCGAGGTCACCGACACCGTAAACTACGGTTACGTCATCGCCAACCGCCTGATCGATTGGGTATATAAGACCTACACATACATGGACGTCATCTCCGCCGACACGGTTCTTTGCACCATTCCCGTTACGGTATCCGACATGACATCACAGGTCGAGGTCAAAACCGACACCACTCTGACCTGCTATCTCCCCACAGGCTTGACCGTGGGCGAAGAGATCACCTATAGCATCCGCTTGACCTACACCTCGCTCGAGGCGCCCGTCGAGGAAGGGATGCCTGTCGGCTATGCCGCCGTGCTTTACAGGGGCGAGCTGCTCGGTACCGTTCCGCTTTACACCGCCGCGAGTGCGGAGCGAAGCAGCTTTGTGAGCGGCTTGATGAACATTCAGTCTCTGACGCAAAGCCGTGCCGTCCGCGCAGGTGTGATCTTCTTTGCGATTGGCTTGATCGCTTGGATCACCACGGAATACGTCATCAAGATCCGCAAAAAGCACAAGTGGGATAAATATTTCAGCGAAAAAATGAATCCGCCCCTCTCCATGAATCAAAGAAAGAAGAAATAGAGGAAGTCTTTTATGGAATCAAGCAAAAAGAAAACGGCTGTCTCATGTGAGAGCTGTGTGTTTTACGATTACGACGAGGATTGGGATGCCTACGTTTGCCGGATGAATCTCGATCAGGACGAAATGGGATCGTTTCTGTCCGGGCAGACGCGCGAATGCCCTTACTACCGTTATTACGACGAATACAAAAGCGTTCAAAAACAAATATAAAAAAGCGTTCACGCCTCGGTCGATGCCTTGGCGTGAACGCTTTTTATGGAAAATGCAAGGTTATTCGGTCTCAAGCGTGGCGACAACGTCAATCTGTTCCCGCTACAGCAGGTCTTTTTTCGGCATAATAAACGTCCTTGCAGCGTGCGGCGATCTCACGGAGATTGTTTTTGACGTGATCTCTGTAAGGTCGCAGATCCGCGCTGACGCCATAGGCATCCAATCCCGCCTTCTCGGCAAGATAGAGTGCGCGGTAAAGATGATAAGACTGTGTCACGATGATCACACGCGCGCCCGGATTCTCGGCGGCAAAGCGCATGATGCTGTCATAGGTAGAAAGCCCCAACGGATCGGTGGAAATGGCATCGGAAGACACACCGTGCGCCTCCGCCGAAAGTCGCATCGGATCGACCTCGTTGTAGCTTTCCTCCTTGTGATCCCCGCTCATGAGCAAACGGTCACAAGCATCCGCCGACCAAAGAGCTGCGGCGGTTTCCACGCGGTCGGAAAGCATGGGGCTCAGCGTCCCGTCGGAATAAACGCGGCATCCGAGCACCAGAATGCAATCAAAATCAAGTCCCGTCTCAAGCAGTGCCCTTTGATCCAGAATACGGTCTTGCGTTTTATGACACACGGCAGCACTGACCGTCAATGCCATCCCGGCAAGCAAAAGCCCAAGGATCAGAATCGCAAGAAAAGCCGGAAAAAGCACACGGCGGCAAAACGAGCCGAGCCGGTTCCCGATCCTTTTCCACTTGGTTTTATCGAATCTCCTACGCGCCATCGTGTGCGCTCCTTTCTCTCAAAATTGTCATCCGCCTCAAACCAGTCCTCGCGGCAATTCGGTCACGTTTTCACCCTGATGGCGGTCGTATCCGTACAGCACCAATCGAAAGCTTCCGTCGTCCTCATATTCCGCGATCGAAACCGAAGCATTGGCACACCCATTGATCTGCATGGCATCCTCGGGCTGCAGACCGTGCCAAAGGCATCCGAGCATCCGAAGCGGCGTGGCATGCGTGAAGATCGCAACCGTTTTTCCGCGATTTTCCGCAATGATGCGCTCGGTGGCGGCATAAATGCGTGCGGCAAGCTGACGAACGCTCTCCCCACCGGTTGGATGCGATCTTCCCAAATCGTTCAGCCAGACCTGATAATCCTCCGTATAGGTGCTTCTGATGGCTTGATATTCCATCCCCTCCCAAAGGCCCGCATTGATCTCACGGAGGCCTGCGTCCGGGATGACCTCCATTCCGCGACGCGTTGCGGTGTGCCGCGCGGTCTCCATGGCACGCGTCAGATCGCTCGAATAGATGCGATCGATTGGATATTGTTCCAAAAAACGCGCCGTATTTTCCGCCTGCAAATGTCCGAGCTCGGTCAAAACCGTTTCATGCTGTCCGGTAAAGCGTTTTTGCAGATTACTGACGCTCTGCCCGTGTCGAACGATAATTAGGGTTGTCATTCCGACTCCTTTCCTGTTTTTGCAAAGCCCAACGGCTTCGCAAGCTTTTTCATAAATCTATTATATCACAATCCAACCAAAAAGTAAATACCGACGTCCATATTTTCATCAAAAAAAGCGCCTCAAACGAATACTCGTTTGAGGCGCTTTCCGAAGCCTGATCAGATCGTGTGAACGCCGAGGCTCTTGTCGGCATTTTCTGCGTCAAGCTGATATTTCTTTGCCTTGCGATACTCAAAGAATTTCTTGGATACCTCCGGGAAGAGTGCGTAGGAAAGAACGTCCTCATCCTGTTCGATATACTGCGCGATCTCGGAGCGAAGCTGCTCGAGCTCGGGCTTGAGATCATCTGCGGGACGGTAAGTGATCTGCTTCTCGTCTCCGATGATCTTCTTGACAAACGCGGGATCGATCGCAACCGGCGTTTTTCCGTATTCGCCGCGCACGATGCCCTTGAATTCCTTGGTCACCAGCTTGTATCTCTCGCCCATGATCACGTTGAACACAGCCTGTGTTCCGACGATCTGCGAGGACGGCGTGACCAGAGGAGGATAGCCAACGTCTGCACGAACGCGCGGAACCTCCTCCAAAACCTCGGTCAACTGATCCGACTTCCCTGCCTGTGCCAGCTGGCTCATCAGGTTGGAGAGCATTCCGCCGGGAACCTGATACAGCAGTGCGTTGACGTCGACCTTGAGTGCCTTGGGGTTGAGCTGACCCGATGCAAGATATTTCTCGCGCAGGGGGGTGAAATACTTCGTAACGGCATCCAATGCCTCAAGGCTGATACCGGTATCATACTCGGTTCCCTGCAGTGCGGCAACCATCGCCTCCGTGGGGGGCTGAGAGGTACCCATTGCCATGGGAGAGATCGCAGTGTCGATCACGTCGACGCCTGCCTCGACAGCCTTCATCAGAGTCATGGAAGCAAGTCCGGAGGTGTAGTGCGTGTGCAGCTGGATCGGCACCTTGACCGATTCCTTCAGCGTCTTGACCAGCTCGTAAGCATCGTAGGGCTTCAAAAGGCCCGCCATGTCCTTGACACAGATCGAATCCGCGCCCATTTCCTCAAGCTGCTTTGCGTACTTGGAATAGTATTCCAGGGTATAAACCGGTCCCGTGGTGTAGGAGAACGCGGCCTGCACGTGTCCCTGCTCCTTTTTGGTCGCGTTGATCGCGGTCTTGAGGTTTCTGGGATCGTTGAGTGCGTCGAAGATACGGATGATATCAATACCGTTGGCGATCGACTTCTGCACGAAGTATTCGACCACGTCGTCGGAATAGTGACGGTAGCCCAGGATGTTCTGTCCGCGGAACAGCATCTGAAGCTTGGTGTTCTTCACGCTCTCACGGATATTGCGCAGACGCTCCCAAGGATCCTCGTTGAGGAAGCGCATGCAAGCATCAAAGGTCGCGCCGCCCCATGCCTCGAGCGAGTGATAGCCGATCCGGTCCATCGTTTCGAGAATCGGAAGCATCTCCTCGGTGGTCATTCTCGTTGCAATCAGCGACTGGTGAGAGTCGCGAAGAACGGTTTCTGTAATTTTCACTTTAGCCATAATATGAGACTCCTATCCAAAAAATTAAAGGAAGTTTGCAAGCAGAACGCCCGCGGCAACAGCAGAACCGATGACACCCGCCACGTTCGGACCCATTGCGTGCATGAGCAGGAAGTTGGAGGGATCCTCCTCCTGACCGACCTTCTGCGAAACGCGCGCCGCCATCGGAACGGCAGAAACGCCGGCAGATCCGATGAGGGGGTTGATGGTTCCGCCGCTAAAGAAGTTCATGATTTTTGCGGTAAGCAATCCTCCCGTGGTCGAAATCATGAAAGCAACCAAGCCGAGAACAATGATGAGCAAGGTTTGCACGCTCAGGAAGTTCTTTGCAACCGCAGTTGCACCGACACTGATACCCAAGAAGATGGTAACAGTATTCATCAATCCATTCTGAGCAGTTTTGGAAAGACGTCCCGTGACACCGCAAACGTTGAGCAGATTACCCAGCATCAAGCATCCGATCAAAACCAACGCGCTGGGAACGATCAAAGCGACGATGACGGTTACAAGCAACGGGAAAATGACCTTTTCGACTGTCGAGACCTTGCGAAGCGCGGTCATCTTAATCTTTCTCTCCTTTTCGGTAGTCAAAAGACGCATGACAGGCGGCTGGATCATGGGGATCAGCGCCATATAGGAGTATGCGGCGATGGCAATTGCGCCGAGAAGCGCCGGTGCCAATGTTTTGGTGACCGTAATTGCCGTCGGACCGTCAGCACCGCCGATGATGCCGATCGAAGCGGCTTCCTGTGGCGTAAAGAATCCGGAAAGCAAAGCGCCCGCAAAAGCAATGAAAACGCCAAGTTGTGCACCCGCGCCGATCAAGAAGCTCTTGGGGTTGGAAATGAGAGGGGTGAAATCGGTCATCGCACCGATGCCGATGAAGATCAGACAGGGATAGACTCCGGTCTTGACGCCGATGTAAAGCAGATCCAAAAGTCCTCCGTGCTGGAAGATGTTGGAATAATTGACGTACGCATCGGTGATCATGCCCATTTCGTCATAAGCAAAGGTGAACCATTCCTCATATTGAGCAAATGTCGCCGCCAACTCGTTGAAGCGCAAAGCGTCGCCCGTGAAGTAAGCGACCTTCAGCTCCTCGAGCATCGCATTGAGCTCGGTGATGTCACAAAACCAAAATTCCGAATGGAACATACCGCCGCCGGGCAGGTTTGTCAAAAGCATTCCGATCGCGATCGGGAGAAGGAGCAACGGCTCAAACTTCTTGACGATGGCAAGATAGACCAGAATGCCGACGATCACGAACATCAAAAGCGTTTGCCACATAGCAGCATCCATGCTATTGATGAGCCGATAGATTCCCGTCGTTTCCCAAAAGTTTTTCAAACTTTCAAGTATATTCATGGAAGACGTTTCCTTTCTACAAAATTTGAGATCAAAATTGAAAAAGGAATCAGTTCAGCGTGACCAGAACCGCGTCGGTTGCAACGTTGGCACCCTGGCTTGCCTCAACCGAAGCGACAACACCGTCTGCGGGAGCCATGATGTCGTTCTCCATCTTCATTGCCTCGAGCACGCAAAGCACGTCGCCCTTCTTGACGGCATCTCCGACCTTGACGTTGACCTTGATCAGCGTGCCGGGCATCGGAGCCTTGATGGCGGTTGCGCCTGCCTTGCCGGCGGGAGCGGGTGCTGCTGCAGGAGCAGGAGCGGCTGCAGGTGCGGGGGCAGCTACAGGAGCGGGGGCGGGGGCGGCTACGGGAGCCGGAGCTACGTAAGGAACCTGAACGGCACCGTTCATTTCTTCCACAACAACGTCATATACAACTCCATTAACAGTTACGCGATAGTTTTTCATTTTGATCACCATAAAACCTTTCTTAAAATATAAATTTGATTTTAGTATATCGTTTTGTTTTTTAGAATCGTCTCTTGGCATTGGATGCTGCTCTCTTGAATGCTACCACGCGGAAGGGGGTGTCATTTCCCTCCTCTGCGCGTGCGGCAGTAATCGCAGCAGTGATTGCCGCAACGACGGCTCCGTCGTCCTCGCACGCAGCAAGAGAGGCTGCGATGGCGGCGGCAATTGCCGCATCCGGATTGTTCGGTACAGCCGCGGCCAATGCCTTGCTCGGCTGTTCTGACGTTTTTTCTTTTTCCTCACGGTTCAGGCACTTGTGCATGATCTCCACAGCCGCCCACAAAATGGCAAGAACTGCAAAAATTGCGAGCATTCCCTGGAGTGCGACACTTCCCGCAGTGGAGGCGCGCTCCGACCAGCTCATGCCGTTTGCCGCCAAGGCAAAAACAGTATTCATCATATTCGTTTACCTCCGTGCATTACAGAGGAAGATTGCAATGCTTGCGTGCGGGCGTTCCGTCGTTTTTCATCAGCAGCATATAGACCGCCGCGCAGATTCTCTGGCGAAGCTCTGCGGCATTGATCACATCATCAATGCTTCCGTCGGCTGCTGCCGCTGCGGCAGATGCCTGCTTCTCTTTCCACTCGTTCTCAAGATCCGCACGCGTGCGATCCTCGGTGATGCGATCGTTCCAAAGGAACGCCACTGCAGATGCGGGAGCCATCACACTGATCTCTGCGTCCTCAAGCGCATAGACCATGTCGGCGCCGAGTGCCTTTGAGCCCATCAGGGTGAATGCCGCGCCGTATGCCTTGCCGGTGACGACCGTGATCTTCGCTGTGTCTGCGGATGCATATGCCATCGCAAGCTTGCCCAGCTGTGCGGCAAGCGGTGCGTTCTCGGCATCCTTGCCAACCTCCACACCGATGCTGTCGGTCAAGGTCAGAACCGGAATCGAGAAGCTGTCACAGAACGAAATCATTCTCGCTGCCTTCTTGGCCGCGTCGGCGGTGAGCGTTCCGTTGTTCACCTCGGGATTACTCGCAACCACGCCGCACGGAACACCGCCCAGGCGGATCAGTCCGGTCAGAAGCTCTTGGGCATAGACCGCACCAAGCTCCACGAACTCTCCTGCGTCTGCAATTGCCTCCACAAGCGCCTTTCCAACGACACCGTCTGCTGCGAGCTTGCGGTTCACGTCATCGTTGACCTCCTCAACGATCACGCCCTCTGCGTTGTTGGAAGGAAGCATGGAAACCAGCTTTGCCGCCTTCTGCATCGCGTCTGCATCGTTCTCTGCCTCCAGAGAGGAAAGACCGCCTGCGGCAACCGCCTCGGAGCTTCCGACGTCCTTGCCCACCACGAAGGGAGCATTGACAGAAAGCAAGGATTTTTCTTTCACCGTGACAATCACGTCGAACATCGACGCAACGGTTGCGGACATACCCATACAAATACCCGAAACGATCGCGATCTGCGGAATCACTCCCGACGCGTCGCTCACTGCCTTGAGCAGCTTTCCGTAAGCCGACATTGCCGAAGCGCCGTCGCAAACCACGGCTCCCGCGCTGTCAAACATACCGATCACGGGTGCGCCGTTTTTCATTGCCATACGATAAAGCATGGCGATCTTTTCGGCTTGAATTGCATCAAATGCGCCTTTTTTTCGGTCGCTGTCCTGCGAAAATGCATAGACCAGCTTGCCGTCGATTGCGCCGTAGCCGCAAACGACACCCGTCAAGTCGCCGTTTGCTCTTTGCATGAAAGCACCGGTCTCGACAAAGGTTCCGGCATCAAAAAGCGCAACGATTTTTTCAACGCCGACTGTTGTGCCTCTCTCCATAAAGACAACCTCCACATCTGTTTCTTTGGGGCATTTTTGTGTGTAATTACGAAAATTACCATCCTACCCCATTATACTAAAATTATAACATAAAATAAAGTGGGTGTCAACATCATAAAAAAAATATATTTGAATAATATGTAAACCTTTGTCAAAATTCTGTCAATCGCACAAGCATATTTTTTATTTAAAATCGCTTTCATCTTGACATTTTCATCTTGACATTTCGCTGATCTCATGATAAAATAAATAAAAAATCCAATCCAAGAGGTGAACCGAATGACTGCTATCGTTTATCCGAAGGGCTCCGCCAACGCTGCGGCCTTCCCCGCGATCGTACTGCAATACCGTTTGTTCCGCGAAGGCATCACCGTTCCGCTTTCCACCGAAAGCGTTGCCGATGCGAGCGAGGTTGTGATCCGTGAAGCCGCCGACATGGAAACCGGTGCGTTTTCGGCGCACTCGGAGGGCAACAAGCTGATCGTGACCGCCAAAGATATGTTTGGCTTCAGCGCCGCCGCGGATTATCTGACCGAGGTTCTGTTTGCTGACGGCAAGCCCGAGATCCCCTCCCCCGTTTCCTTCGTTGGAAAATACGACAAGGAAATGCTGGCGCAAAAAACCGCAACCAACCGTGTGATCTTCCACAACGTCTGGTTTCATGATCTTCCGCCCGAATGCCACACCTTTTACGGGGTGATGGGCGCGGGCTATCTGGTTGCCGAGGTCATGGCATACCGCCCCGACGTGGTGGGCTTCAACGAGATCCTGAGTACGTGGCGCCGCAAGACCGATCTTGTGGATGCGATGCGTGCCATCGGCTATGAGGAAGCCTTGCCCGAAAACTGCGACGAAAAGATGATGAATCCGCTCTTCTACAATACACGCGCCGTCAAGCTGTTGGAATGTAAATTCGCCTCCTACGGAACTCCCAATCGTGACGAGAACGGATACGCGACCGACAAGATCACGGGAAAATATTACGCCCCCTCCGATAACAATATCTGGAAAAGCGCGGTTGTCGGGGCTTTTGAAACTTTGGAAACCGGCAAGCGGTTCGTTGTCTGCTGCACCCATCTTGAGGCAAACAGCTACACCAAGAGCAAGCAGCCAGAGGAGGGCGATCCGGCGCGTGCCGAGCAGGTGCGCGAGACCTTGGTGCCGCTTTTGAATGCATTTTCCAAGAAATACGATGCTCCCGCAGTGGTTGGCGGAGACTTTAACTCCACGCATCAGCGCGCCGCTTGTCGGGAATTGGAAAAGGCGGGCTTTGTCAACGCCTTTCATGCCACCGAGGACAAAAAGGAATTTTGCTCCTGTCACGGCTACCCTACCTACTGTCCCGAGCTGAACACCTACGTCGCCTACGATTGTCCGTGGGCAGACAAGGAAAATCCGCTGGGATACGATTACAGCATCGACCAGATGTTCGCCAAGGGCAAGATTTCTCCCAAGACCTACCGCACCGTCACCGCGAAGCCGACGCTCTATGCCTCGGATCACTCCCCCGTGATGCTGGACTTTGATCTTTAATTTCACAGAAAAAGCTCGCAAACACGTATTGTTCCGTGTTTGCGAGCCTTTTTATTCATAAAGAGGCATTCCGTGGTTGATGAAGCCAACGTACTTGAAGTCCTCGGGATTGTGACGGATGATGTAATCGATATAGGAATCGATCAGCTCTGCCGTCAGCACATAGCCAATGGGCGCCATATGTCCGTGCAAGAAATATTTGTTCTTGAACGCGCGGTCATAGACCGGTCCGTATTGATAAAGATCGATCACGTAGGCATTGTCAAAGCGATCGGCAAGATCATAGAGTAGCTTCCGCATCTGTTGCAGCTTTTCCTCGCGATTTGGCTTGTCCTCGTTTGGAAAGGTCACAAAGAAGAACTTTGCGTCGGGACTGATCTCCTTGTAGCGGCTGACGATCGCGGCATAATAGCCCGCAAAGGTCTTTTTGTTGTTGCGGTATTCGTCGGGATCAACGTCATCGATGCTACCGATCTCCATGCCGTTGTTATAAATATCATTGACGCCGAGCGCGATCACATATGCCTGACAGGCATTTTCGGGAGACCAAAAGCCCGAGCGAGCGGCAAAGCCGCGCTCAACATATTCCTGTGCAGTCATGCCGCCGCGCGAAAAATTATATCCCTTCAAACCGTTCTTGCGCGCGATATACTGTCCCCAGGAATACTCGTACATATCGAGATAGGTAAACTCGTTCTGCTCGGGGCTGTTGTAAACCTGAAACTCGCCCGAGGAAAGGCTGTCTCCGATAAATCCGATCGTACGGAAGATCGAGGTCCTGCTGTACGCACCCACCAATCGGTCGAGCGGCTTCTCGGTTTCGTCAAACAGATATTCATTCCAATTCATTGTTACGATTCCTTTCTTGCCTGCCGTCACACGTCGATATCCTTCATATATCGGCTTCCGTTTTCGGTGATGAACTTTTTGCGTTCGGGAAGATTGTCTCCAAGGAGCGTATCAAAAATCTGTTCGGTTGCCGCGGCATCCGCGGGAGAGACCGAGATCAGGCGTCTTGTTTCGGGGTTCATCGTGGTCTGCCACATCATTTCGGGCTCGTTCTCGCCAAGTCCCTTCGAGCGTTGAAGCGTATATTTCTTGTTCCCGAGCTTTTTGAGGATCTCCGCCTTTTCAAACTCGTCATATGCAAACAGCGTCTGATCCTTGGTGGTGATCTCAAAGAGCGGAGACTCGGCAATGAACACCTTGTGCTCCTTGAGAAGCGTGGGAAGCAGACGGTAGAAAAGCGTTAGAAGCAGTGTGCGGATCTGGAAGCCGTCCTCGTCTGCATCGGTACAGATGATGATCTTCGACCAACGCAAATTGGCAAGATCAAACGCACTCATGTCGGTTTTCTTCTTGCCGTGGATCTCCACGCCGCAACCGATGACCTTTAAGAGGTCGGTGATGATCTCGTTCTTAAAGATCTTGTCAAAATCGCTCTTGAGACAGTTCAGCGTTTTTCCGCGCACGGGAATGATGGCTTGATATTCCGCGTTGCGTCCCAATTTACACGACGTCAGTGCAGAGTCACCCTCCACGATATAAAGCTCGGCGACGTTGGGATCCTTCGTGCGGCAGTTGACGAATTTTTCCACGCGATTGGCAGCATCGATCGAGCCCGCAAGCTTCTTTTTGACGTCAATACGCGCTTTTTCGGCGCTCTCACGGCTGCGCTTGTTCAAAAGGACCTGGTTGCCAAAGACCTCCGCCGCCTTAGGATTCTCGATGAAATAGATCTCCAATTGGCTTCTGAGGAACTCGTTGAGCGCGTCACAAATAAAGGTGTTCGTGATTGCCTTTTTGGTTTGGTTCTCATAAGACGTGATCGTCGAAAAGCTGTTGATCACCAGCACCAAGCAATCTGCGACGTCGTTGAACGTGATCTTGCTCTCGTTTTTCGCATACCGATTGTTGGCCTTCAAATATTTATCCAACGCATACGTGAATGCCAGACGCACCGCACGGTCGGGAGAGCCTCCGTGCTCCAGAAAGCTCGAGTTGTGATAGTATTCCAGCAGATTGACGGTGTTTGCCACACAGAAGGAAATATCCGCCTTCAGCTTGTACTCGGGCTTGTCCTCGCGGTCTCTGCCCTGTGTTTCGAGGCGCCAAGCAACCGGAGCCGTAAGCGCCCCCTCTCCGACAACCTCACCGAGATAGTCGGAAATTCCGTTTTGATAAAAGAAGTTTTGCTCGCTAAAGCGATTTTTCTCCTCCTCGATCAAAAGAACGAAATTGATACCCGCATTGACCACCGATTGGCGGCGCAAAATATCCACAAAAAATTCGTGCGGGATATTGACGTCGGTGAACACCTCGAGGTCGGGTCGCCAATGGACGACCGTTCCGGTTCTCTTTTCCTTCGGTCCGAGCGGACGCTCCTCAAGCTCTCCGTCGACCTCGCCCTTCTTGAATTTGATGGTTCTCTCGACCTTGCCATCGTAGGACTTTACCACCATGAACTCGGAGCTGCACTGCGTCGCGCACGCGCCCAAGCCGTTCAGACCGAGAGAATATTCGTAAGCCGAGCCGTCGCTGTTGTTATCATATTTACCGCCTGCGTAAAGCTCACAGTAGATCAGATCCCAGTTCCAGCGCCCCTCCGCCTCGTTCCAGCCGAGCGGAACTCCGCGTCCGTGGTCGTCCACGCAAATGCTTTTGTCGGCATAAACCGTGATCTTGATCTCGTTGCCGTGACCCTCGCGTGCCTCATCCACCGAGTTGGAGAGAATTTCGAAAAAGGAATGCTCGCAGCCCTCCAGGCCGTCCGATCCGAAAATGACCGCCGGACGCTTGCGGACACGGTCCGCGCCCTTCAGGGCCTTGATGCTTTGATTGTCATACTGTTGCTTTGCTTGATCTTTGGTAGCCATTTGCGCACTCCTTTCTTGTCATATTGTTTCACGGGGCTTGCAGAGATCCGCCCACGTCAATGCACCGGAAGCCTCGAACAGCTCCTCGCAGCTCAGGCGAACCGCGCTGTTGGCGCTTCCCGCGGCGGGATAGACAACGTCAAAACGCTGCAAGGAAACATCGGCATAAACCTTGACTCCCTCGGGCAAGGCAAACGGACAAACACCGCCCCCGGCGTGTCCTGTTGCCGAGAGCGCGTCCTCAGCGCTCATCATTTTTGCCTTCGTGCCGAAAAATGCCTTGAACTTCGCATTATCGATCTTTTGATCCCCCGCAGTCACGATCAGAAGGCACTCTCCCTCCTTGCCGTAAAAGGTCAAGGATTTGGCGATGCGCGCCCCCTCGGTTCCGAGCGCTGCCGCGGCAAGCTCCACCGTCGCGCTCGACACCTCAAATTCCATCACTCTGTCGCCAAGTCCCTTGGCAGAAAGAAAGCTTTTTACTGATTCAATCGACATAATGTTTCCAAATTCCCTTTTTATCTATTATATATCACATTATATTATATCATATAAAAAACGGTTTGAAAAGAGGGATTTGCAAAACTTTATAAAAAACTTTTCCCTTTTTTCGCTTCCTCAAAAATAAAAAACGGGAATAAACGAAACCGCTTATTCCCGTAATTTGATATTGATTATTCCTCGACAGGAGCAACTTCTTCAGCAGCCTCTTCCTGTGCGTATTCCTCGGGCATTGCTTCTGCAGCCGCAGCAGCCTCCTCCAGGAGAGAACGGATCGAAAGGCTGACCTTCTTCTTCTCGTCGTCGATCTCGGTGATGCGAACGTCCACAACCTGACCGATCTCCAAGAGATCTGCCGGCTTTGCGATTCTCTGCATTGCGATCTGAGAAATGTGGATCAGACCGTCAACGCCGTCAACGATCTCTGCAAATGCACCGAAGGGCATCATGCTGACGATCTTGACCGATGCGATGTCACCAACTGCATACTGAGACTTGAAGATGTTCCAAGGATTGCTCTCCTCGGTCTTGTAGCCCAGAGAAATTCTCTTCTTCTCGGGATCGAAACTCTTGACGAACACGGTGATGGTGTCGCCAACCGAAACGACCTCTGCGGGAGACTTGATGTGCTTCCAGGAAAGCTCGGTTACGTGAACCATGCCGTCCACGCCGCCAAGGTCAACAAACGCGCCGTAAGAGGTCATGCTCTTGATCTCGCCGGTGTAGGTCTTGCCAACCTCAATGCCTGCCCAGAAAGCAGCCTCCATCTCGCGGCGAGCCTCACGCTGAACCACGCGGATCGAGCCGATTGCCTTCTTGGGGGTCTTGATCTCGATGATCTTGAACTGCACGGTGCTTCCCACGATGCTTGCCAGATCGCCGTCCTTCGGAACACCGGTCTGAGATGCGGGAACGAACACGCGGTTTGCGTCACAGTAGATCACAACGCCGCCCTTGACAGCCTCTGCAACCTTGCCCTCGAGAACGGTCTTGTTCTCGCAAGCGGCAACGATGTTCTGCCAGTTCTTGTCTGCGTCTGCTCTCTTCTTGGAAAGCTCTGCAACACCCTCAACGTCGCTGACACGGATGACAAAGGCCTCAACCTTGTCTCCGTTCTTGAAGTTCTCGGTCAACTTGAAAGCAGGATCGTTCGTGATCTGGTCTGCTTTGATGTAGCCCGTCACGCCGGCGCCGACGTCGAGCTGCAGCTCTGCATCAGACACGTGAGTTACGGTACCGATAACGACATCTCCTGTATTTAAAGTTGAGACCTCGGTCTCTTCAAGCATTTTTTCGAAATTTTCTTTCATTTCGCTCATGGTTTTATATACCTCCTGTATTTCATCGCTCGGCGTCGATGCGCCCGCGACGATTCCAATGTGTTGTGCGTCCGAAAGCATCGCGGTGTCCAATTCCTCCGCGTTTGCGATCCAGACGGTTTTGTCGCACCTTTGGCGACAGATCTCATACAATTTTGCCGTGTTTGAGCTTTCCCTGCCGCCAATGACGACCATGAAGTCACAGCTTGCGGCAAGCTCTGCCGCCTCTGTCTGCCTGAGCTCAGTCACGTTACATATTGTATCAAAAATAATCGTGTTTGTATATAGTTTTTTTATTTTTTGTTGACTTTTTTGCCAATTGACCAAATTTTGAGTCGTTTGCGCCACCAAAACAGGTGTTTTTTTGGTGATTTTGTCAGTACCCTGTTGTGAAAGTGCCGATTCCATTTCTTCCGCTGTCGAAAAAACGTATTTTTCACCGTCAAAGCAACTCATGATTCCAATCACCTCAGGGTGATTTGCTGCGCCGATCAGAATGAAAAAATGGTCGTCGTCGCTATGCTCGGTCGCAATGCGATGGATCTTTTTGACATAGGGACAAGTACAATCCAACCAACGGAAATGAGGATTTTCAGCGGCAAGCTGCGCCAAGCGTTCCGTGATCTCTCGTGGGCATCCGTGCGCGCGCACCAGCACCGTGACGGGAGACTTCTCGGTTGCACCTGCGGCAAGCGATTCAATCTCCTCGGCACCAATGGCATTCACACCGCGACGGCGCATCGATTCGTTGTAGGTTTCGTTATGGATCAAATGCCCCAACGTGAAGATCCGCTCTCCGCTTTTTGCATTGTGTAAAGCCTCCTCAAGGGAATCGGTTGCGCGCTTGACACCGAAACAAAATCCGGCATTTTTCGCAACAGTGATCTTTTTCATCGGGCTCGTTTCCTTTCGTTTGATTTCGAGTCATGCCTTTGCGGCGGTTCCGGTCTTTTCCAGAATCAGCTGATAGAGCTTCTCTGTCGATTCCTCGGGCGTCATCCAGGAATTGTCAAAGACAACGGCGTCGGGGGCTGCCACGGCAGGCGCGATCTCACGGGTGCTGTCCGCACGGTCACGCGCAATCAGCTCCGAAAGCACGTCCTCGTAGTTCGCCTCAATTCCCTTTGCCTTCAATTCATCATAGCGACGCTTCGCACGGCATTCATCCGAAGCCATGAGAAAAATCTTGACGTCGGCATCCGGCAAAATGACCGTACCGATGTCGCGTCCGTCCATGATCACGCTATGCTTGCGCGCCAGATCGCGCTGCGTATCCAGCAAAAATGCGCGCACCGCAGGAATTGCCGAAACGGCGGAGGCGTACATCGACATCTCGGGAGTGCGAATGCGGTCACCGAGGTTCTCTCCGTTGAGATAAACCGCCTGAACGCCGTTCTCATATTTCAGCTCGACACAAATATCGGGCAAAAGTGCTGAAACCGCCGCAGCGTCCTTGGGATCGGTATCCTTGGAACGAACGTAATATCCAATCGTGCGATAAAGCGCACCGGTATCTACATAAACAATGCCGAGCTTGGCGGCAAGCGCCTTTGCCAGCGTGGACTTTCCGGCTCCGCCGGGTCCGTCAATTGCAATTTTGAGCATCAGTCTGCTCCTTTCAAAAAATCTTATATCCCGCAAGCGGCGGAAATGCCCGCCAGATATGCGGTGGAAAACGCGATTTGAAGATTGAAGCCGCCTGTGTAGGCGTCGACGTCCAAAACCTCTCCGGCAAAATAAAGACCGGACACCGTCTTGGACTGCATGGTTTTCGGGTCGATCTCCTTGACATGAACACCGCCGCGCGTGATGATCGCCTCGTTGATCGGTCGAAAGCCGATCAGCGGGATCGAAAGATCCTTCAGAAGCCGAACCATCCGCTCTCGTTCCTCCCGCGTAATCGAATGCACCTTTTTGCGAGCGTCGATTCCCGACAGTCGAACAAAGGGCGCGATCATTTTTTGCGGCAGAAGATCGTCCAACGCATTGAGAAAATCTCGGTTGCGATATTTTTCAAAATCCGAAAGGATTCTTGCGTTGAGCGTTTTTTCATCCAGCGCAGGCTTGAGATCAATGTGTGCCTCATATTTTTTCTTGTCAATGTCCGCCAAGTGAGCCGATGCCGACAGGATCAACGGGCCGGTAAGCCCGAAATGCGTAAACATCATCTCACCGAAATCACGGTACACAACCTTTTGATTTGCCGTGTCAACGACGCTCAGAGCGACGTTTTTGAGAGAAAGCCCTTGCAT
>JAZSJS010000106.1:0-5475 GCA_045534435.1 Eubacteriales bacterium | reverse complement strand
CAGCTTCTTCCAAGGAAGGTTTACAGCGTCCTTCTCAGCATAGATCTTGATGGTCTTGCCGTCAACGGTGATGGTGCCTTCCTCATCGTTTGCGCTAACCTCGTGGTTGTATCTGCCCTGAGCAGAGTCATACTTGAGAAGGTGAGCCAGCATAGAGGGCTTGGTGAGGTCGTTGATTGCAACTACCTGATAACCCTTTGCACCGAACATCTGACGGAAAGCCAGACGGCCGATACGACCGAAACCGTTGATCGCAACTTTTACGTTTGCCATTGGAATAATCCTCCGTTTTATATAATAAATTTTTTCACTGACGCAAGGAAAGCAAATCTTTCCATACATTAATATTTTAACTCATTTTGCGCAAATATACAAGACCTTTGACGAAAATTTATCAATTTTGTAAAAAACAATTCAAATTGAACAATATTAAGGGGCGGTCTGTGTGCATTTTGCGAATGAAATTGGGCTTTTTGGGAGAAAAAATGAACGCAAGAGGGGGAAGCTCTTGACAAAATCGGATTTTTGAGGTAAAATAAGAAGAACGAAACCAAAAACAAAGGAGCTTTTATGATCAAATTGTATCCTCTTCATCTGCGCGGTGTGACCAAATCTCCGATCTGGGGCGGCACGCGCTTGCTCCGCGATTGGAGCAAGACGTCGGAAGCCTCCACGGTGGGAGAAAGCTGGGAGCTGACCGTGCGCGAGAAGGAAAAATGTATCATTGAAAACGGGGAGCTGCACGGAAAAACGCTTGACGAGGCGATTGCGCTGCTTGGTGACGCTTTGACGGGCGGTGGCTTTGGTGCTGAGGATTTCCCGCTTCTGATCAAGCTGATCGATGCCGAGGATGATCTCTCGGTGCAGGTGCATCCCGACGATGCCTATGCCGCACGCGTGGAAAACGATCGCGGAAAGACCGAGATGTGGTACATCGTGGATGCCGCTCCCGGCGCGGAGCTGATCTGCGGACTTGCGGACGGTGTGATGCAAAAGGACTATGCAAGCGCGGTCAAGTCGGGTGACGTGATGTCGGCGCTCAAGCGGCAGCCTGTTGCGGTGGGTGAGACCTATTTCATTCCCGCGGGACTTCCGCACGCCATCGGAAAGGGCATTTTGATCGCTGAAATCCAGCAGAACTGTGACCGCACCTATCGTGTTTACGATTACGGTCGCCGTCAGCCGGACGGAAGCCTGCGAGAGCTGCACGTCGAGAAGGCATTGGACGTCATCCGCCCCTTCTCCGAGTCTGAGATCGAGGCGATCCGATATGCAAAAGCGAGTGCCGGATTTGACCGCACGCGGCTTTTGGCGCACTGTGAGTTCTTCCGCGTCGAGAAGCTGACGGTGGGCGGGGAAGCGACCCCGATTCCCGGGGGCGGGATGCGGCATCTGCTTTGCCTTTGCGGACAGGCAGATCTGAGCTGGAACGGAGAGGTCTACACCGTGAAAAAGGGCGAGAGCTGGCTTCTGCCCGCAGCACTTGCGGACGTGACCGTCACGGGAGACGCAACGCTTCTGGTGTCGTCGGTGGGATGAGCATATTTTGACGACTCAGGACTCCGCCGTATGCTCGGGAGCGTCGAGCTCCACTTCCTCGATCACAACCTGCCCGATCAACACCTCGGCATATTGGATCGAATGCGTCCGCGCGTAGCCGCGGTCATGCTCCACGATGCGAAAGAGGTTGCGGTAAACGCCCGTGATCGTGGCGGCGGTGCCGTTCACGGTGATCCGCGGGTGTGTCATTTTGATGTTGATATGGATGTTGGGGTTGGTTTCATAGAGCCTTTGTATTTGGCTCTTGATCGATTCAATGCTCTTCATCTGCTTCTCCTGATTTGAAAAAATAACAGAGCCGTCCGAGATCTCGGACGGCTCTTCTTTTGACCTTACCTTGCCTCTTGGTGCATGGCTTGAGAACCGTCACACAGAGAGGATCGAGCGAAACATATAGTTTAAACGCAACTGCTTGCGAATAGGCTACGTCGCTCTCTTGATAAAATCTTATTTGATTTGTCTGTACAATATTATAACATATTTTCGACTTTTTTTCAAGAAAAAACGAGAAAATTTTGAGGTTGGGATCTCAATCGACCGCCTTCGTGCGGAAATGATGAACACCGGGAGCCGCCTTGCAGACCTGTCCGTCGGGAAGAACGACGGTTGCCACGCTGTTGCAGGGAATCTCCACGGTATAAAGGATTTCTTCTCCCTCATATCGCCAAGCCGATCCGATCCTGCCCAACGGAGAGTCGTAAGCTCCTTCTGCAAAGTCCAGACGACGGTCGGGATAGGGGCGCACGGTCAGGCTTCCGTCCGACACGACGATACCCAATACGCGGCTCATCATCCACTCGCTGATCACACCCAGGGAATAGTGATTGTGCGAGCCACTGCGAGAGCCGTCCTTTTGGATGCCGAACCAACCCTCCCAAATGGTGGTCGCGCCCTGACGAACCTCATAGAGCCAGGAGGGCTGCTCGGTTTGCAGAAACAGATCGTAGGCAACCGATGCATAACCAAAATCGGTCAGGACGTCGCACAAATAGCCGGTGGTCATAAAGCCGGTGCCGATCTGATTCCCGTTTTTGCGGATCAGCTTCACCAGATCCCGGGCGGCAAGCCTCTTTTCCTCCTCGGAAAGCAGCTCATGGGCGATCGGACGAACGTAATGGCATTGACGGTCGGATTCAATTCTGCCGTTTTTCACGTAGAGATAGCGATATGCCGCCCGTGTTTTTTCGTAAGCATCACGGAAAAATTCCGCGTCCTCCGTCTCGCCCAAGCGTTCTGCCATTTCTTGCATCAACAGGCATCCGTGCGCCAGGAATGCGGTCGCGATCTCCGCGTGTCCCGTCTCGTCGCTCTCCTTGGCATAATCCTCGGAGGTTCTGCCCGGCTCATTCCATTCTCCCCAGTTGGTGGCACAGTCCAGAACGTAGTCCCGATATTCGGCGGGAAGGCTTTCGTTTTCGGGGCGTTTTTGCTTTGCACGGTCGAGGTTGAACATCATCCAACGCTTGATCGCGGGATAGAGCTCCTCCACTAGGCGAGTGGAGTTCAGGCGCTTCATCATGCGGTAGGGAACAATCTGGAATCCGTCGCAAAATCCTGCCGAACCGTCAAATCCAATGGGCTCATCGGTTTTTCTGGAATCCTTCTTCGGTACCACGTAAGGAATACATCCGTTCCGATATTGCGCGGATGCCACCTCACGAAGCCAGCGCTCCAGCACGGGATAGGAATCCATCAGATACATCGCCGCCTCCGAAAAGACCTGGTTGTCTCCGGTGAAGGCCAGCTTTTCGCGGTGAGGGCAGTCGGTGGGAACGTCCACAAAATTACTCTTCATGCTCCAAAGGATATTTTGGAATAATCGGTTGATCTCGGGGTTGCCGCAGGTGAAGAAGGCGGTTTGCTCCATGTCGGAATAGAGCGAAACACCCACAAATTCCTCGCCCGTCAGCTCCATCTCGGTTTCCAACAATACGTAACGGAAGCCGTAGTAGCACTTGGTCTGATGGTAGACGTTTCTGCCGGGACGGCAGGTGTATTCGATCACCTGTCTGCAAAGCGGCGAATCGGGATTCTGGAAATTGTCATTTTGGAAATTTCCATCCTTGTCCAGAACCTCGCCGTGGGTCATGACGATCTTTTCGCCGCCCTTTGCCATGAGATCCAGTTGCACATAGCCCGCGAAATTCTGCCCGAAATCAAGCACCCTCTGACCGGCGGGTGTGGTGAACAAGCGCGCACGGAACTGCTCGTGAGGGGTGATGGGGAGGCAGGTGCCGATCAAGGTTTCGTAGCCGAAATCCAATTGCTTCACACCGTGCCAATCGGTGATTTCCTTGCGTGCGTCATAGCGCTCGAGCCGCATGGTATCATTTTCCCGCAACGGGCCGTTTTGGCTTGCTTGCCACGTGGTGTCGGATATCACCGCGGCTTTTCCGTCAATTTCCAGCTGACACAAAAGAGCCAGATCGGTGCCGTAGCAATAGCGGTACATGCTCCATCCATGGCTTCCGCGCCGCCATCCCTCTCCGATGGTGACCAGAATCTCGTTGCGACCCCGGCGCAGGTAGCGACCGACGTCATAGGTCTGCACCTGCAGACGCTTGTCGTAGTGCGAGGTTCCCGGTGCCATATAATAGCCGTCCACGTGCTGTCCGTTGATCCATGTGTCATATACACCGTGGGCAGTTATATACAGTCTTGCGTTTTCAAAATCCGCGAGATCAAATTCCTTTCTCAGATAGCTCGCGGGATTGAGGGGAGCGCCGTTTCTGGCGCGTTCGCTGAATTTCGGACGAACGGTCTCGGGATCGATCCACTGCGCCGTCCAATCTCTCTCGCACAAGCCGGTTTCAAATTCCGCGCTGACGGTGTCTCCGGGAAGATCTGCCTCATCCCAAAGCGTGACCGTCCAGGTCACCCGCGTTTTCGAGGGGATCTGCATCTCGGGCTGATATTCTGTTTTGGAAGACACGCATTTTCCGCTGTCGAGCACGACCGCTCCACCGTACGCAAGGGTGATGCGAAAGGCGGTTTGATAGCTGCCCTTGACAGGAACCCAAGACAACGTCACCTGTCCGGGATCGATTCCCATCGGATGGGAGAGACGGTTGGTTTTTAATTTCGAAGCAATCATGGTGCACCTCCGGAGCGCTCGTTTTTGTTATCCTCAATTATACCATGTGAAAGACGGAATGTCAAGGCTTTTGCTTTTTTCGGAATCCTTTTTGACTGATCAATATCACACGGTCGATGTCTTTCCGCATCCTTTGCAAAAAAGAAAAAGCATTACCAGGAAGGCGTGCAAAATTAGCGGTAAACTAAATAGCCTTCCCCAGTAGGGGAAGGGGGACCGCGTTAGCGGTGGATGAGGTGTTTGAAACAAACGAAACAGACTCCTCATCCGTCAGCCTTCGTCTGCCACCTTCTCCCACAGGAGAAGGCTTTTTTGATATGCTGAAAGCAAAGAAAAGCCCCGCGTGAGGCGGGGCGAGTAATTACTTGGATGCTTTTCGACGAATTCCAGAAATGAAGTCGCTCTCATTTCCCTCGAAAAGAATGTCCAATATTTTAATTATTTTTTCTTTATGACTGCTATCGTTTTCGGTTTCCGAAAGCGCAGTCAAATGATAGGACAAAAGCCATACCAACGGTTCTATTGCCGATTTTGCCACTTCCTTTTTTTGTGCATCGTCCTTTAAAATACGAACCAACGCGGTTTCTCTTGTCTTATAAAGATTCGGTAATTTGGTAGCGTATTCTACCGCCTTCTCATAATCACCGTATCTGTAATATGCATCGGAAAGATTACAAAGTGCGGCACCTCTGATTTCCGAATCGTCACAGTATTTTAGAATCTGCTCGTGAAGCATAATTGATTCTTTTAAATACTCCTTTTTCTCCTTTTCGGTACCCTCAAGTCGTTCGAGTGAACACGACAATTGCATCAGCAACAAC
>JAZSJS010000122.1:0-1940 GCA_045534435.1 Eubacteriales bacterium | reverse complement strand
ACACCACGGTGTGGTGTTTTCGGAGTCGAACCCGACCGCAGGGAGGGCAACGCCATTGGCGTTGGGATCTATAAAACCCCTTCGTAGATCCCGCTTCGGCTTACAGCCTCGCGCTTTCGTGCAAGCACGAAAGTTCGACTTCGCTCGGCACCCCTGCCTCCCTTCGCTCAGGATGACACGAAGGGGGCTCGCATGCACTCTGACGGTTTCGACAAACAGATTGAAATCTCATTCCAACGAACAAATCAACGAAACAATGTAGGGGACGTCGCCCCCTAAAAGATTGGTGCAAACCGTTCGCTCCATCAAAAACCGAAGCACAACTACCCAAGGTCAAACAACCTTCTTGCTATTTGGAGTCGTGGGTCCCCAAATAGCCGCGGGAGCAATTGCTCATTCGGAACGCACGGATATAGGCTTTCTTTTTTACCCCTTGTCAGGAAAGTTTTTGGGGGGGTGTGGGGGCGGCTTTTTTCAAAAAGCCCCCCCACAAAAAAACAAACGGTCGAGCGCAGAGACACACCCAACATTCGCCCCCACAAAAAGCGTCCTTCCAATCTCACCGTCGCAAAAGCCCTTCGATTGTCGTAAAAATGCACAAAAAAGCGAGATGTTTTTTGCCGATAGTACGGATTGCACATTGACAAGGCGATTTTTTTGTGATATAATAACAATGGAATGATTTTTCATTGTTTGTATTGCCGATTTTTTGCATCTTTTTTGTAAAAATCAACCATATCAAATCCGAGAAAAAGGATCGACGCAACAAAAACAAAAAGTGCAAGTTTGACAAAAAATGACGAATTGAGCAGATCGTTGTCGCGTTCCGCTTTCGGTTTGTCGTGATTTTGCCGTAATTTTGGTCGCAATTCCCAAAATTTTCAACTTTCTATTGTAATATTTTTGTTATAATGATATAATAATATATAATAGCACCAAAATGGCATTTTTACGAAGAAAGGACGGCGCTGAGATGAACACCAAAAAAGAAAAGAAGCCGCACGTTGCTCAGACCGAGCGAAACGAGCTTGCGCCATACTATTTTCACCAGGGAGCCACGACACGCGCCTATGATTATCTGGGCATGCACGTCGAGGACGGCAGATACGTCTTCCGCGTCTGGGCGCCCAATGCCGAATACGTCGCGCTGACGGGAGAGTTCACCGATTGGAACAACGGCGTCTATCCGATGCAACGCGTCACCGACAAGGGCGTCTGGGAGGTTTTTGTGGACACCGACCGCATCGCGATGGGGCAGTCCTACAAATATTTCATCCGCAACGGCTCACGCGAGCTTTACAAGGCAGACCCTTACGGCGTTCTGATGGAGACACCGCCCGCGACGGCATCGGTGGTCTACGACATTGAGGGCTACCAATGGCGCGACGCGACCTGGATGCGCTACCGCAAGGGCAAATACACGCGCGAGAACGTGATGCGCCAGCCGCTCAACATCTACGAGCTTCACGCAGGCTCCTGGAAGCGACACGAGGACGGAAGCTATTACAGCTACGCCGATCTTGCCGCGGATCTGGTGACCTACGTCAAGCAGATGGGCTACACGCACGTCGAGCTGATGCCGCTGGCAGAGCATCCCTTTGACGGCTCGTGGGGCTATCAGGTGACGGGCTACTTTGCGGCCAACAGCCGCTTTGGCGATCCGTACGGCCTGATGAAGCTGATTGATGCCTTCCACAATGCCGGCATTGGCGTGATCCTGGACTGGGGGCCTGCGCACTATCCCAAGGACGCGCACGGCCTGTACCACTTTGACGGCGGTCCCACCTATGAGAGCGCCGACTGGCGACGCGCGGAAAACGGGAGCTGGGGCACGGCAATGTTCGACTTCGGCAGAAACGAAGTGCGCTCGTTCTTAAAGTCCTCTGCGGTGTTCTGGCTGGAGATGTTCCATGCCGACGGTCTTAGAGTGGACGCGGTCA
>JAZSJS010000168.1:0-7193 GCA_045534435.1 Eubacteriales bacterium | reverse complement strand
TTCGTTTATCCCGCAGGCTCCCTCAGTCTCGCATTCGCTCGACAGCTCCCTCTCGGAGGGAGCCTGCGTTTCTCTCGAAGCGCGAGGCAAAAAGAAAGGCTCTCCCTTTGGGAGAGCTCCCGCGAAGCGGGTGAGAGGGTTTGACAAATCTCAATTGATCGTACCAACCCGTCCGGATCAAAACAAACAACGAAAGGGTTTTATAGATCCCAACGCCAATGGCGTTGCCCTCCCTGCGGTCGGGTTCGACTCCGAAAACACCACACCGTGGTGTTTCCTCCGCTCAGGATGACACGCTGGAATGACATCTCGGTCAATCTCAATCAATCAATCAATTTATGCCTCCTTTTCCATGGCAAAAGAAAAAAGAAAGCTATTTGGGGTCGTGGGTCCCCAAATAGCCGCGGGAGCTATTGAAAGAGCGAGCGTAGGGATAAACAATTACGTTTATACCCAATGCGATAAAAGTTTTTGCGGGGGTGTGGGGGCGGCTTTTTTCAAAAAGCGCCCCCACAAAAAGAAAGCTATTTGGGGTCGTGGGTCCCCAAATAGCCGCGGGAGCTATTGATTGGTCGAGCGCACAGATGAAGAATTGCCTTTATACCCATGCGATGAAAGTTTTTGCGGGGGTGTGGAAAAGAGGCTTGCATAGCATACGGCTCATCATCGGGGGATTTGTTTGCACAGACATCCCCGAGATTAGCCCCGCCGCAGGCGGCTTTTTTCAAAAAGCGCCCCCACAAAACGCGTCCTTCGCACAAAATACAATCTTCACCATTTTGTTTTCTTTTTCAGAATATCGTAAAGCGAAACAAAGCTTTTATGCCGGGAGGGGGAGATGGCGCCGGACTTGACGGCATTGACGATGGAGCAGCCCTCTTCCTTGGTGTGCGAGCATTTGGTATAGCGGCAGGTGCCGATGAGGGGCACGAATTCACGGAAGGTCAGGGGGAGATCCTCTTTTTCGAAGAAATCGAAGCGCTCGAAGTCCAGCATGGTAAAGCCGGGGGTATCGGCGAGGAAGCTGCAGTCGGAGGCATCGGAGAGGGGATAGAGCTCGACGACGCGGGTGGTGTTTTTTCCGCGCTCGATGCGGTGACTGATCTCACCCGTTTCCAAACGGAGGTTGGGGAAGAGGGTGTTGAGCAGGGTAGACTTTCCGACACCCGAGGCGCCCGAGAAGGCGGCGATTTTTCCGTCGGGGATGCGGTCGATATACTCCTTCAAGCCGCCAAGATCTCCGTCGATCCCGAATCCGACGCAGAAGGCGTCGAAGCCTGCGTTTTGGTAGAGCTCCTTCAGCTCCCGGGCATATGCGGGAGCGAGATCGCTTTTGGTGATGACGACAACAGGCTCAATGTGATTGAATTCCGCGATGGAGATCAGCTTGTCGACCGTCTCGGGAACGGGGTCGGGAGATGCGGCGGCAAGCGTGACGAAGAGGACGTCGAGGTTTGCCATCGGCGGGCGGATGAGCGCACAGGAGCGATTCACGACGGAATCGATCGAGATGCCGCTTCCGTCGGGAGAGGGAAGGAGTGAGTCATTGTCGGATGTGAAGGAGGTGCGGTCGTAAGAAACCTTTACCAGATCTCCCACGAGAAGCGCGCCTTTTTTGTGCAGTACTCCGCGTCCGCGCGCGAACACCGTATGTCCGTCCAAGGGCATCGGGCCGTCGCTCTCGCTATGTAGGCGTGAGCCGCAGTCAAACAGCTTTACGGTAAACAAGCCGCCCACACCCTTTATCACCCGTCCGTATCCTGTATAGGTCATCTGTTGTATCCTTTCAAAAACAGAAGCGAGGTCGTCGCTTCTTTTTATTTTTCTCCACTTTCGCGGCTGACGTAGAGCGTAATTCCGGTCCCTGCGGCAACCACCGAGCCCTGTCGGTGGCTCTGACGGATCACCCTACCGGCAGGCGCGTCGGAATCGGTCTCGATCACCTCTTTGAGCGAAAGCTGTGCGGTCCAGAGTGCGATGAGCGCGTCACTGCGCGACAGGCCCACAAGATCGGGAACGCGAACCGTCCTCGTCGGAGTTCCCGCGCTGACGGTCAGCACCACGGTTTCACCCTTGGGGAGGAGAGTCCCCTCCTTTGGCAGACAGGAGAGCACGGTACCCTCGCGATAGGCGCTTTCCACGGCGACGGTTTCCACGACAAAGCCCTGCTTGCGCAGGATCGCGGCGGCGTCACGCGCATCGGCTCCGACCACGTCGGGGAGCGCGAGCGCTTCTTTTCCGAGGCTCACGGTCAGCGAGAGCCTGCATTGCGGATTCTCCGGCGTCAGCTTGCGGCGGCTTCCCGCCACGGGCATCTGCGAAAGAACGGTTCCCTTTGGCGCTTGTGCGTCGTAGCGGTATTCGATCTCCACGTCAAACCGAGCGTCGATCTCGGAGTGCACCAGCGGCTTGTCACAGAGATCCGGGATCTCGAGCGTGACGCCCTCCTCTTGCAGAGGCGCGAAGAGCGCGTCAAAGGTCAGCCAAGCGGCACAAAGCAGCGTCAGAGCGGCAAAAAGGGCCGCTTTTTTCCATGCGAGCCGATGCTTTTTCATGATCCGATTCCCCCCTCTTGCGCTATGTAATCACCGAGGGGAGGGAAGGGTCAGGTCGATGCGGAGGTCTCCGCCTTGATCGATTCTCTTCGCAGCTGTCCGCAGGATGCGTTGATGTCGGCTCCAAGCTTGCGCCGTACCGTGGCGCGGATGCCCTTGGATTCGAGGATCGCTGCAAATTTTGCGACGGCATCCTTGGAGGATCGCTTGAATTCGGTCTCGCTCACCTCGTTCACGGGGATGAGGTTGACGTGGATCGGCATGGTCTCGGTGCGCGAGCGTAGCTTGGCGTTGAGCACGCGAGCCAGCTTTTGTGCGTTTTCGGGAGAATCGTTTTTTCCGGCGATCAGCGTATATTCAAAGGAGATCCGCCGACCGGTTCTTGCGAAATAGGCTCGGCAAGCCTCAAGGAGCGCGTCAACACCGAACTTTTTGTTGATGGGCATGATCGCGGATCGGGTTTCGTCGTCCGGCGCGTGCAGAGAGATCGAGAGCGTGATCGGAAGATCCTCTTCCATCAGTCGCTCGATCCGATCCACCAATCCGCAGGTGGAGAGAGAGATGTGTCGGTAACCGATGCAAACACCCTCCTCGCAGTTGACCAGGCGAAGGAATTTGAGCACGTTGTCATAGTTGTCCAACGGCTCCCCGATTCCCATCATGACGATGTTGGAGATGCGCTCCCCAAGGTCCTTCCCCGCGGCAATGACCTGCCCGAGGAGCTCACCCGGCGAAAGATTTCGTACCCTTCCCCCAATGGTGGAGGCGCAGAATTTGCATCCCATCCGACAGCCCACCTGCGACGAGATACAAATGGTATTTCCGTGCTCATACCGCATGACCACGCTTTCCACGCAATTGCCGTCGGCAAGAGAGAAGAGATATTTGACCGTTCCGTCGATTTTGGAGACGAGCTTTCGTTCCACTATGGGCAAATGCCACACGAACTCGTTTCGCAGCTTTTCCTGCAGCCGCTTGCCCAGGTTTGTCATCTCGTCCGGAGAAAGCCCTTTGTGAAGTTGTGGAAAAAGCTGCTTTGCACGGTATTTCGCTTCTCCTGCCGAAAGCAACCATTCCTCAAGCTCAAAAAGCTCAAGAGATAACAATTCCCGTTTTGAGGTCGATTCCATAGCGATTGTCTCCTTTCTCAGTTTGTGTGGAAGGTTGGGTTGGCATACGTGTTAAAAAAATGAAATCACCGCTTTTGCAGAACGGCAAAATAGAATCCGTCGGTGCCGTCGACGTCGGGCGTCAGCGTACGCTCGCGCAAGAGCGTGAAGTCGGGATTTGTCCGCAAAAAGCGTGCGACGTTTTCCTCATTTTCCTCGGGGAGCAGCGTGCAGGTCGAATAGACCAGCAATCCGCCCGCGCGCAAGAAGGTCGAGGCGTTGCAAAGGATCGCAAATTGGATCTCGGGCAGTCCCGCGCTTTCGTCGGGATTCTTGTAACGAAGCTCCGGCTTTTTGGCAAAGACGCCGAATCCCGAGCAGGGAACGTCACAGAGCACGCGGTCGAAGGCGCCGATCCAATCGGCATTCGGCTCTCTCGCGTCGCGCGCATGGGTCTCGATGATCGAGATCCCGAGCCGCTCGGCTCCGCTCTTGACGAGTGAGAGCTTGTTTTGATGTAGGTCACAGGAGAGAAGACGTCCGCGATTTTCCATGCCGGCGGCGATCCCGAAGGATTTTGAGCCGGGGCAGGCGCAGACGTCGATCACGGACATTCCCGGACGTGCGTCCAGCGCCTCCACAGCGAGCTGAGAGGCTTCGTCCTGTACGAAAAAGAGTCCCTCGGAAAAGCCGGGCAAGGAGGGCACGGGTGCGTTTCCGAAGAGTTGGATGCCGTGAAGGCTTTCGGGCGTGCCGGCGGCATCAAAGCCCTTCTCGAGCAGTGCGGTCAAAAGCGCGTCTTGTGTTGTGCGCAACGGATTGACGCGCAGCGTGACGGGAGGAGGTGCGCAAAACGATGCCAGAAGCTGCTCGGTGCGCGGGAGCCCGAAGGTTCTTACGAATCGCTCGCAGATCGCGGGAGCGAAGGAATAGCGCACCGAAAGATAGGCGATCGGATCGCGGTCTCTCTCGGGAAAAGCGATCGTTTTGTCGGCGCGCAGAAAGGCGCGCAGAATGGCGTTGACAAAGCCGCGCGTACGCTTGGTCGCAAGCTCGACGGTCTCATTGACCGCCGCGTGATCGGGGATGCGATCGAGAAACGCCAGCTGATAGAGCCCCATACGCAACAGATTGCGCGTTTGCCCGTCGATCTCGTCGAGATCGCGCGAGGAAAGCGCGCGGATGAAGTGATCGAGCGTCAGAAGATGCTCCAGCGTGCCGTAAACGAGCGAGGTCAAAAGACCGCGGTCGGCGGGCGAGAGGGGATTTCTCTTGAGCGCGGTGTCCAGCGCAATATTGGAATACTGTCCGGCTGAGGTGCATTTGTTGAGCACCGTCAAAGCGACGGAACGGATATTTGTCGTCATCATCAAAATCTTGGAAGCCTCAAGCGGTCGGATCAGCGTCTGCGGTTGTTTGCGATGACGATCAGGCGCAGAAGCGAGAGCAGGGAGGTCGCGAGTGCGGCGACGTAGGTCATTGCCGCTGCGGAGAGGACCTTGCGCGCGTCGTCAATCTCGCCGCCGTAAAGCAGACCGCCGCTCTCCATGCCCTCAAGAGCACGGCGCGATGCGTTGAATTCCACGGGAAGCGTGATCAGCTGGAAGAGAGTCGCCAGCGAGAAGCAGGCGATTCCGGCAAACATCAGCCATCCGCCGATGGGGGTTGAAGCGATCAGAAGTCCGATGAAGAAGAGCGGAAACGCGGAGCGCGATCCGATGTTGCAGACCGGAATGATCGCCATTCTCGCCTTGAGCGGAGCATATCCCTTTGCATGCTGGAGTGCGTGTCCCGCTTCGTGGCAGGCGACGCCGATCGCCGCGGTGCTGCGGGAGGCATAGACCGACTGCGAGAGGAAGAGCGTGCGGTTGCGGGGATCGTAGTGGTCGGTCAGATTTCCGGGGGTCTGGGCGATCTGCACGTCGAAGAGTCCGTTGCGGTCAAGCATTTTTCGGGCGGCCTCGGCGGCGGTCAGACCGCTGCGTGTGGTCTGACGGTTATATTTTTCAAAGGTAGAGCTGACCTTGAGCTGTGCCCAGAAGGCAAAGATCATGGCAGGCAGGACGATCAGGATCGTCCAGTCGAAATAGAAAAGTCCAAACATAAAAAATCTCCTTTCAAGTGAGGAACGTTCAGAAACCAAAAACGGTTACAGAGGTTCTCACGTTTTCAGATCGTGTCGGACGAAAGCAGATCTCCGACGTTGATCTTTCTGCCGTTGATGAAGTCGGCAGCGCTCATGCGCTTCTTTCCCTCGGGCAGCACCGAGAGAAGCGAGATGGCGCCCGTGCCGCAGGCAACGGTGATTTTTCCGTCCGCCAGGGAAAGCACCGTGCCGGGACGCACCGTGCATTCGACGTCGGCTGTCTCGGAGGCAACGATCTTGAGCATCTTGCCGTCGGGCGTATGCGTAAACGCGAGCGGAATGGGCGAAAGGCCGCGGATCCGATCGTGAACGGCGGAGGCGGGATCGGCAAAGTCAATCAGGCAATCGCTCTTTTCGATCTTCGCCGCGTAGGTCGCAAGCGAGTCGTCCTGCTTGATCGGCTTCAGTCTGCCCTCACGCGCGGCGTTGACCGTGCGGAGCAGAACCGACGCGCCAAGCGCTCCAAGCTTATCATGTACCGTTTCAAAATTATCATTCGCCGTGATCTCGATTTTTTCGATCAACAGAATATCTCCCGTGTCAATGCCGTCCGCCATCATCTGCGTTGTGATCCCCGTCTCGCGCTTGCCGTCGATGATGGCACGCTGCATGGGTGCGGCGCCGCGGTATTCGGGCAGGATCGAGCCGTGAACGTTGATACAACCGTATTTGGGGTAATCCAGCACGTTTGTCGGAAGGATCTTTCCATAGGCAACCACGGCGATCAGCTCGGGATCGAGAGAGGCGAGCGTGGCGGCAAATTCCTCACCGCGCAGGGTGTTGGGCTGAAGCACGGGGAGGCCCTGCTCCTCGGCATAGACCTTCACGGGCGGCGGCGTGAGCGTGTAGCCTCTGCCCTTGGGCTTGTCGGGCTGCGTGATGACGCCGATGACATTTTCACCCGCCTCGACCAGCGCGCGCAGAGAAAAGAGCGCGAAGTCGGGCGTTCCCATAAACAAAATACGCATCAGTCGAGCTCCCTCACAACACAGTCTGTAAAGAGCTTTCCGTCGAGATGGTCGATCTCGTGGCAAAGCGCACGCGCCAAGAGATCGCTTCCGCTGATCTCAAAGGTCTCTCCGTGGCGGTTGGTGGCACGGACGGTGACGTGCTTGGGGCGCTTGGTGATTTCCTAGCGACCCGGGATCGAAAGACAGCCCTCCTGCTCCTCCTGCTCTCCGCTGAAGGCGATAATCTTAGGGTTGATAAGCTCGTAAACCGTGCCCTCCTCAACCTCGATAACCGCAATGCGCCTGAGCACGCCAACCTGTGGCGCGGCGAGTCCGCAGCCGCCTGCATCACGCATAGTTTCAATCATATCGTCAAGGAGCTGACAAATTCTGGGAGTTATCTCCTCGACGGGACGGCAAACCTTGCGAAGCG
>JAZSJS010000098.1:0-5149 GCA_045534435.1 Eubacteriales bacterium | reverse complement strand
GGCTAACCCCTTGGCCCACAGAACGACATGGCTTCGTTCCGTCTTAGCTTCGTCTTTGACGAAGGATTCGTAATTTGCCCTATGGGCAATGTTGCATCAGGCCACGTGTTCGGATCACATCATCGGCTCCAAGAAAAGCTCACCGTATGGTGGGCTTTTTTATGGTTCCGCGTTCTTTTTGGATGCGGTGCGTCGGTAGAGATCCATCTCTTCGGCTGCCTGAGCGGGCAGAAGCGAGAGGAATGCCGCAACGTTGAGGATGACGAAGATCACGGCAAGGAGCAGATCCGATGCGCCGATGAAATAGACCTTCATATCATAACCGAGCTGCGTGCGATAAAAATGCTCCAGGAGATGGGGAAATGCCGCAGGGAGCAGCAGGAGCAGGTTGGAAATGACGTAGGTGACGCGCCCGGGGCAGAAAAATTGCATCCAACGCTTGGCGCGGTTGGCAAGGCGATCGGAGGGGGCGCGAGAGAATGCGACGGTGCTGCAGATCGCCGATGCGATCGCCATGATGGCGTAAAGGATCGCGCAGATCCAGGAAAGCAGAGTGAGGACGATCATGATGAGCGAGAAGAAATAGACCGGAGAGGAGCTTTGCGTGGAGGCGCTCACCACGGGAAGGGTTGCCTTCCAGGTGTTGCACATCAGCTCAAAGGGACTGTAGGTCGGTTGAAGCGCGCCGTTGAAGGTGAAAAAGACGTGTGGAACAAAGGCAAGGATCAGCATGACCAGACCGAAGACGGCGGGCATGAGATGGGTGACGCGGATCAGAGCGCGCAGCAGAGAGGAGCGCTTCATTTGGGTTGCTCTCCCGCGAGCTTGCCCTCCATGAGGAAGGCGGCTTCCATATCGGCGCAGCAGACGGCATAGGCAAGGGGGAACATTTCGAGCGCACGTCCGACGTTGCCCGTATCCTCGGTGCCCGAGAAGCCCATGTGATAGCGAATGGCAAAGGCCTCGTCGCGCGTCAGGCGCATGAAGCCCGAGACGATGTAGACCGACTTTTCGCCGTGACCGTAGGGGAGAGTATCCTCGATGGTGTAGTAGGGCGCGCTGACCCATTTTCCGGTTTCGTCCTTGACGTTGCGATAGCTGGTTTTATAAAAATTCACCTTGCAGAGATCGTGAAGAAGCGCTGCGATGGCGATGCTTTCGTCGCTGTATTCGACGCCGTAGACCTCCTTCATGCGCGGACGGTTGAGAATGTCGACCAGACAGTCGTAGACGTTGAGACTGTGCTGCAGAAGTCCGCCCTCACAGGCGAGGTGATAGCGCGTGCTTGCGGGAGCGGTGAAGAAGTCGCTCTTGAGGAGAAAATCCAAGAGCTTGTCGGCGCCCTCACGCGTGATCTTTTCCTGGAAGATTTTGATAAAACGTTCCTGATTTGTCATAAAAGCTTCTCTCTTTCGTTTTGATGGGTTCTGTTTTATATTTTAACATGATACGGTCGGAAAGTAAAGAATATTTTTGATTTTTTCGAAAAAATCTTGCGTTTGGTTTAAAAAATGAAGCGGCGGATAATCGCAACCTATTGACTTTTTGATGGGGTTATGTTATACTGAGAAAGGTAGAATTTTTTGGAGGCAACAGGATGATACGCGCGATAATCTTTGACCTGGACGGAACGCTGGCAAACACGATTCCCGCGATCCGCGAGGGCTTGAATCTGACGATGAAATTATACGGCTATCCCGAGCACACCGATGCCGAGGTGCTGACCTTTATCAACAACGGCGCACGTGAGCTGGTCCGTCGTGCCATGCCCGAGGCGCTGCGGAGTGACGAGGAGACCGTTTCGCGTGTGCTCGCCGATTACGACAGGCTCTATGCCACGACCTATCACCACACAAACCGCACCTACGACGGGATTCCCAAGGTGGTCTCCGCTTTACACGCGCGTGGGTTTGGAATTGCCGTGCTTTCCAACAAGCAGGACGTGTTTGTCAAGCGGCTTTGCGCGCAGCTTTTGCCCGCAGGAGCCTGCGACGTGGCACAGGGAGTGGTTGAGGGAAAGCCGACCAAGCCGGATCCTTATTTGAGCCGACTGGTTGCCGAGCGGTTGGGGGTTGACACCTCGGAGTGTGTGATGGTGGGCGACAGTGACGTCGACGTCAAGACCGCACGCGCGGCGGGAATGGCGCACATCGGTGTGTCGTGGGGCTACCGCGACCGCGCGTTTTTGCGTGAGAATGGCGCCGAGGCGATCGCCGACACGCCGACACAGCTTTTGGATATGATCGAAAAAATGCTTTGAATGAGAGGACGACAAACATGTTGAAAATCGAACGCGATCAAGTGATGAACCTTGAAAACGCCATTCGCGGCGCGCGCAACCCCATGAACAGCTGGAGCCGCATGGACAGCTCCTACGATGAAAAGGGCAACTACGTGTTGGGCGAGAACGATCTCGATCTCGCGCGGAGATTGGCGCGTGCGGGAAGCGATCACCGCAAGTTCTTGCGTCAGATCTTCGTGTCGGTGGATATTACCGCACCGATGTATTGGTGGAAGGAATTTGACACCTACAAGGTCGGCACGGTGGCAAACTCGACCTCGACGATGCACAAGATCCACGCCAAATCCTTTGAGCGCGACGACTTCTCGCACGACAGGCTCGACGAGGGCGGACTTGCCGCACTCGATGCGATCATCGCCTATCTCGAGAGCGAGAGACTGAAGTTCGTGGAGAAGAAGGAGGACCGTCAGCCCTGGCACAACATGATCCAGATGCTGCCGTCGTCCTACAATCAGATGCGCACCGTCACCATGAACTATGAAAATCTGATCAATATGTATTACGCAAGAAAGACGCACAAGCTTGCCGAATGGCACGTCTTCTGCGATTGGATCCTCTCGTTGCCCTATGCACGCGAGCTGATCTGCGTCAAGGACGGAAACTGACGGCGAAGAAAAAGAGGAGAATGCCAAAATGGATATTGCAAAGATCGACAAGAATTTTGCTCTGCCCGGCAAGGTGGAGAGAGATGACGTGGTTTGGTACGACGTATCCGAGAAGCCGTTTGATCTTTACGGCGCGGTGCAGGCAAACCCCTATCTGAGAATGCCCGACGAGATCGCCGCAACCGTGAGCGAGAACGTGCGCGTGCTCAATCATCACACCGCCGGTGTGCGGGCGCGCTTCCGCACCGATTCGCCCTTTGTGGCGATCCGCGTCGAGTGGGAGCACAAAAGCCGCAACGCGACCATGACGCTTGCCTGCACGGGTGGCTTCGATCTGTATGAGGTCTGTCAAAGGATGGCGCGTCAGAGGTACCTTCACACCATCATTCCGCCCTTTGACTGCGAGAAGGGCTACGAATCGATCGTCAACGTCAAGGGGTATATGACAGATTATCTCTTGAATTTCCCGCTTTACAATCCTGTCACCCGTGTGTCGGTGGGCGTCAAAGAGGGAAGCAGCTTTGAGGAGGCGATGAAATATTCCAACGAGCTGCCGGTGGTCTACTACGGCTCCTCGATCACGCAGGGCGGATGCGCCTCTCGCCCCGGTATCTGCTATCAGAACTATCTCTCGCGCAGATTTGACATTGACTACGTCAACCTCGGCTTTTCCGGCAGTGCCGTCGGCGAGGACGAGATCATCGACTATCTCGCGTCTCTGGAAATGTCTGTCTTCGTGTCGGACTACGATCACAATGCCAACACACCCGAGAGATTGCTTGAGACCCACGAAAAGCTCTACCGCGCGGTGAGAGCGAAGCATCCCGACGTGCCCTACATCATCATCTCGCGCCCCGATTTCTGGAGACGCGTGCTGGACGAGCCCTGTCGCTCGGTCATCATGCAGACCTATCAGAAGGCATGGGCTGAGGGCGACAAGAACGTCTATTTCATCGACGGCGCGTCGATCTTCGCGGGCGACGAATACGATGCCTGCACGCTGGACGGCACGCATCCCAACGATCTCGGCTTCTATCGCTTCTTCCAAGCGCTTCAGCCGGTCTTTGAGCGCATTTTCTGAGCAGGCAAGGAGAGAATGGCGCTATGAACATGGAGCTGCTTTTGAAGGTCGTCAAGGAGACCGATTCGATCTTCTTTGACGCGAATTTGCGCGCAGACGTCAAGAAAAAGGGAGACTCGGATTTTGTCACGCGCGCGGACTGCGAGATCTCCGAATATCTGCACCGCCGCCTCTCGGAGGAGTTCCCCGACGTGGATTTCCTTTCCGAGGAGGGCAATACCTCGATGGAGGAGGGGCGTGACTATTGGATCCTCGATCCGATCGACGGCACGACGAACTTCATGCACGGGCTCAGCTTTTGCGCGATCTCGCTCGGACTCTATTCGGGTGGTGATGTGATCGCGGGTGTGATCTATCTCCCCTACACCAACCAGCTCTTTTGGGCGCAAAAGGGGAAGGGGGCATATCTCAACGGAGAACGCATCTTCTGCAGCTCTCACACAAGGCTCTCGGATTGCATCGGATTGATGGAAATGAATGCCTATTTCAAAAATGACGTCGAGGCGGCGATGGAGCACGCGAGACGCATCTATCTGAGCTGTCAGGATTTTCGAACGGTCGGCTCGGCTGCCGTTGAGCTTGCCTATATCGCCTCGGGACGGGCAGACGTCTTTTTCGGACGCTACCTCAAACCGTGGGATTATGCTGCCGGACTCTGCATCGTGCGTGAGGCGGGCGGTGTGGTGAGCGGACTTGACGGCGCGCTCGACCTCTCCAAATGGAACGAGCACGTTCTGGCTGCGGGCGCTTCGGTGTTTGACGACTTCCGTGAATTGATGAAATGAATATGAAGGCGCATATTTTGAAAGATGCGTTTTGTGGGGGTTCTTTTTGAAGGACGCGTTTTGTGGGGGAACTTTTTGAGAAAAGTTCCCCCACACCCCTTCAAAAACTTTCATCGCATTGGGTATAAACGTAATTCATCATCTCTACGCTCGTTCTTTCAATTGCTCCCGCGGCCGGCGGCGACCTGCGATCAGCAGGTTCGCCGAACGATGTTTGCCTTTGGCAAGTGATGTTGGCTTCGCCAAATGATGACGGTTTCGCCGAATGAAGTGTGGCTTCGCCACGTTTTGGAGGCAAACATCACATCGTTTGCCCCCTCGTTGTTTTTCAACGAAGGGGGCAACATCATTTACGAGCAAAGCGAGTAACATCATT
>JAZSJS010000049.1:0-19349 GCA_045534435.1 Eubacteriales bacterium | reverse complement strand
TCGCCGAAGGCAAAAAAGGGTGTGGGGGGGGGTTTTTTCAAAAAGCCGCCCCCACAAATCGCGTCCTCGACACAAAGCGCCCTATAAAATGATTCCCGTAAAAACGATCTTACTGAGCAGCGTCAACGATCGCCTTGAACTTTTCTGCAACGAGGGACGCGCCACCGATGAGACCGCCGTCGACGTTGGGCTTTGCGAGAAGCTCGCCGGCATTCTTCTCATTCATGGAGCCACCGTACTGAATGGTGGTAGCCTCGGCAACCTCTTCGCCGTATAGAGCGGCAAGGGTCTTGCGGATCACGCCGCAGGTCTCCTCTGCCTGCTCGGGAGTAGCGGTGAGTCCGGTGCCGATCGCCCAAACGGGCTCGTAGGCGATGATGACATTCTTCATCTCTTCAGCGGTCACGCCAAGGAGATCCAGCTTGGTCTGCATGGCAACGACCTCGTCGGTGATGCCGGACAGACGCTGCTCCTTCACCTCACCCAGGCAGAGGATGACCTTCATGCCTGCGGCAAGAGCAGCCTTGGTGCGGAGGTTGACGGTCTCGTCGGTTTCGCCAAAATACTGACGGCGCTCGGAGTGACCGATGATGACGTATTCAACGCCGCAAGCGGTGAGCATCTGTGCGGAAACCTCACCGGTGTAGGCGCCTTTTTCTGCGAAGTGTACGTTTTCTGCACCAATCTTGATGTTGGAGCCCTTTGCAGCCTCCTGAGCGGCAGCGATGGTGACGTAGGGAGCGCAGAAGATGACGTCGCAGTTATCCTTGCCCGCAACGAGAGGCTTCACCTCATTGATGAAAGCGGTTGCTTCTGCGGGGGTGAAGTTCATCTTCCAGTTGCCCGCGATCACGGTTCTTCTTTTGGTAGGATTCATGATTTGATATTCCTTTCAGTCAAATTTAAAATGTTAAGGGGGAGCGGCAACGGTTTGCCGTTCCCCCGTGTGTTACGTAATATGCTGTTTACCGATCCTCGGTTAGTTGTCCATCAGACAAGCGATAGCGGGAAGCTTCCGACCCTCGAGGAACTCGAGGGATGCGCCGCCGCCGGTGGAGATATGCGTCATCTTGGGACCGAAGCCCAGACGCTCAACTGCCTCTGCGGAGTCACCGCCACCGATGATGGAAACTGCGCCGGACTCAGCAACTGCCTTTGCAACTGCCTCGGTGCCTGCTGCGAAGTTCTTCCACTCGGAAACACCCATCGGGCCATTCCAAACAACAGTGCCTGCGCCCTTGATGGCGTCGGTGTAGATTTCGGCGGTCTTGTCGCCGATGTCAAGGCCCATCCAGCCGTCCGGGATCGCGGTGGAATCGACCACGCTGTTCTCGGTGTTCTCGTCGTATTCCTTGCCGATGCGGTTGTCAACGGGGAGAAGGAACTTCACGCCCTTGGCTTCTGCCTTTGCCATCATTTCCTTTGCAAGCTCGATCTTGTCGGTCTCGCAGAGAGAGGTACCGACTCACTATCACTTTGCAGCGAAGAAGGTGTAAGCCTTACCGCCGCCGATGATGAGGGTGTCGCACTTGTCGAGCAGGTTGTTGATGACACCGATCTTGTCGGAAACCTTTGCGCCGCCGAGAATGGCAACGAAGGGACGTGCGGGATCAGCCAGAGCCTTGCCCATCACACCGATCTCCTTCTGGATCAGGTAGCCGCAAACTGCGGGCAGATAATCTGCAACGCCTGCGGTGGAAGCGTGTGCACGGTGAGCCGTACCGAACGCGTCGTTGACGAAGAGTCCGCCCTCGCCTGCAAGATCAGCCAAAGCCTTTGCAAATGCGGGATCGTTCTTGGTCTCGCGAGCATCGAAGCGAACGTTTTCGATGAGCACGCAGGTGCCGTTTTCCATTGCGGCGATCTTTGCCTTTGCGTCGTCGCCGATGATGTCGGAAGCGAAAGCAACCTTGCCGCCCAGGTCCTGGTTCAGACGGTCTGCAACCGGCTTGAGAGAGAATTTCACAGGATCGTTTGCCAAAGCCTTTGCCTTGAGCTCTGCAGCAGCAGCCTCGCGCTCAGCCTCGGGAAGTGCGTCAACCTTCTTCTGCTCCTTCTTGTCAAGCTTGAAGTTTGCGGAGAAGATCGCGTGGGGCTTGCCCATGTGAGAGGAGAGGATCACCTTTGCGCCCTTGTCCATCAGATACTTGATGGTGGGGAGTGCGCCGACGATTCTCTTGTCGGAGGTGATCACACCGTCCTTCATAGGAACGTTGAAGTCGCAACGGACAAATACCTTTTGTCCCGCGGAGATGACAACGTCTTCAATGGATTTCTTATTGTAGGTCATTTTTTTCGATTCCTTTCCAATAAAATTACTTTTAAAAAATTCCATACGTATATATCATAACACAAAACTTTCGATTTATCAATAGGAATTTGTGAAAAAATTGGCAATTCCAACTTTTTTGTAAGAAAAAAACAAAAAGCGATCCCATTCGATCTTCGGTTTTTGATTGGTTGGCAGAAGGATTCGGTTTTATTTTTTATGCTTCCGTCGAAAATCCGAGGGAGAAAGTCCCGTCATGCGCTTGACGAGCGCCGAAAAGAATTTGACGTCTTGGTAGCCAACCATTTCGGTGATCTCGGCGAGCGTACGGTTGGACGAGGAAAGCAGACGGCATCCCTGCATCACACGATAGTTTTGCAGATAATGCACGAATGAGATGCCCGTGTCGTCCTTGAATCGCTTGCTGATGTAGGGGAGGCTGTAATTCAATCTGGCGGCAAGCTCCTGCAGCTTCAGATCCTCCATATAATGCTCGGAAACGTATTTGGTCAAAAAGGCGCTGATGTCCTGCCCCATTGCCGCGGATTGCGCATCGTCGAGGCGGCGCATGGTCAGGAGCAGCAGCTCGATCAGATAGCAACGGATCATCTCGGTATATCCCGCCTCGCGGGTTTGTGCCTCGGCCTGCATCAGGGAAAGCAGCTTTCCGATCCTTCCGTCGTCATCGTGGAACACGATGTGTGCGGGGTTTTGAACCAGGGCCTGCAGATTAAAATGAATCAGATAATGCTCCAGAACCGTGCGCAGACTTTTCGTTCCCTTGAGAATGGGATCGAGCAGCTCGGGCAGGAAGAGGCAATCGAGATTGTCAAAGCCCTCGGCATCGACGGCGCGGTATGCGTGGCGGCTGCCGTAATCCACGATGAGATAGTCCCCCATCTTCAGTTCCGTGGTCTGTCCGTCGAGCGTATGCTCGGCTCTGCCGCGCAAAATATAAGTCAGCTCCAAAAAGCTGTGGTCGTGCATCGAAACGTGCTTGACGTCCTTGTGTCGCGTCAAATAAAACTTGTCACCCGCAAGAGACGGGACAATGGTTTCCCATTGGAATTCTTTTTCGGCTTTCATCGTAAAAACGCCCCCTGTTTCCAAAAGAATAGCGGTTGATTTATTATACCATATCTGCTATACTGTATGCAAGAGGTTTTCACAAAAAATCATTTGGGAGGAAGCTTTATGAGGAATTTTGCAAAATGGATCACTCCGTCCTGCGATCCGGGCAGTGCCGCGGTCACCTTTCGACGTGACATAAAAATCGAGAAAAAGATCGAAAAGGCAGAGCTTTTGGCATCGGCGATGGGAGTTTATGCCCTTTTCATCAACGGATCTCGCGTGGGAAAGGGTGTTCTCGCCCCCGGCTGGACGAGCTACAAGACCCGTGTGCAATACCAGACCTACAACGTCACCTCCATGCTGACGAGCAACGATCGCATCGAAATCGGTGTCGGGCCCGGATGGGCGGTCGGCTTTATGGGTTGGGGACACACCAATCACGATTATTGCGACAAGGTCTCCGCGATCGCAACCTTGACGCTGACCTACGACGACGGCAGTGTCGAGCAGATCGCCACCGATACCGATTGGGAGGTCTATTCCTCGCACGTGACCTTCAGTGAAATCTACCACGGCGAAACGGTCGATCGGACCGCACCGATCGAATTTCTCGGATACGCTGAGCTTGCAGAGATCTCTGCCGAGTTGATTCCGCATGTCGGCGAATGGATCACCGAGCATGAGCGTCTGGCACCCGTTGAGGTCATCCGCACGCCGCGCGGCGAGTTGGTCGTCGACTTCGGACAAAACATGACGGGCTACGTGGAATTTTGCATCAAAGCCCCTCGCGGCAGCAGAATCGTCATTCATCACGCAGAGGTTTTGGATCGCGACGGCAACTTTTACAATGAAAATTACCGCAAGGCGCGCAACGAGAATATTTTTGTCTGCAGCGGCGAAGATGACGTGTTCAAGCCGACCTACTCCTTCCAGGGCTTCCGCTATATCCGCCTTGTCGAATATCCCTTTGACACCGTGGACATCAATGGGATCCGTGCCATCGCGGTGTACTCGGAAATGCGTCGCACGGGACGCTTCGTCTGCGGGAATGAAAAGATCAATCAGCTCTATCATAACATCATCTGGGGGCAAAAGAGCAACTATCTCGACATCCCCACCGATTGCCCTCAGCGCGATGAGCGACTTGGCTGGACGGGAGACACGCAGGTCTTCTGTCGCACCGGCGCGATCAACTACGATGTGGAAAAATTCTTCACCAAGTGGCTCGGAGATGTGGCGATCGAGCAGTCTCCCGAGGGGGCTGTGGCGGGGGTCGTTCCCAACTGTCTGGCGGGCGATGGCACGTACGTTTCCGCCGCCTGGGGAGACGTTGCCTGCATCGCGCCCTGGCAGATCTATCTTGCCTATGGAAACAAAGCCCTTCTTGCCGAGCATTTCCCGATGATGAAAAAATGGGTAGACTATCTGCACGGTGTCGGACCCGAGGAGTTTTTGTGGCTGGGCGGCAATCATTACGGTGATTGGCTCGCCATGGACGGAGATCCCGAAAAATGCTACGGCGCGACCTCCTATGACCTGATCGCAAGTGCTTTTTTTGCATACTCCACATCTCTCCTGATCAAGGCGGGCGAGGTGCTTGGCAAGGATATGAGTGAATACCGCACGCTTTATGCCAACGTGCGAAATGCCTTCCGCGCCTACTTTATGGAAAACGGGATGCCCAAGCAAAGGATTCCCTACGTCTTTGATGAAAAGCAAAGAACCTCCTCGCAGGAAGGAAAGCTGAACCTGGGAATGACGCAGACCGCTCTGGTGCTGATCCTCCACTTTGGTCTTTGCGAGGAAAACGAGCGTCCCGCGCTTGCCGCAAAGCTTGTGGAAATGATCCGCGAGAACGGTATGCGCATGACCACGGGTTTTGTGGGCACGCCCTATCTGCTTCACGTGCTCTCCGACAATGGATATACCGACGTCGCTTACACTCTCCTGTTCCAGGAAAAGACCCCCTCCTGGCTCTATTCGGTCACACACGGCGCGACCACCATGTGGGAGCATTGGAACAGCATTCGCGAGGACGGCACGTTTTGGGACAAAACGATGAATTCCTTCAACCACTATGCCTACGGCGCCGTGTTTGATTGGATCTTCGGCGTTGCCTGCGGAATCACCCCCACAGAGCACGCCCCCGCCTACCGCGAGATCAATCTTGCTCCTCACCCCGACAAGCGTCTCGGGTTTGTCGACACCTCCATTGAAACCCGCAACGGAAATCTGAGGATGCATTGGTATTATAAAGGCGACACCGTCTATTACGAGGTCGAGATCCCCGACGCTGTCACCGCACGTCTGACCCTCCCCTCGGGCTTTACCGCCACGCTCACGGGCGGAATCCACCACTTTGCAGAGTGAGCCGGATCATAGGTAACAGAATACGTTTTGGATGATGAAGTGATGTTTTTTGCTCGCGCAAAAATGATGTTACTCGCTTTGCTCGTAAATGATGTTGCCCCCCTCGTTGTTTTTCAACGAGGGGGGCAAACGATGTGATGCTTGCCTCCAAAATGTGGCGAAGCCATGCCTCATTCGGCAAAGCCGTCATCATTTGGCGAAGCCAACATCACTTGCCAAAGGCAAACATCGTTCGGCGAACCTGCTGATCGCAGGTCGCCGCCGGCCGCGGGAGCAATTGATTGGTCGAGCGCACGGATAAAAACATACCTTTATTACTCCCTGTCAGGAAAGTTCTTGGGGGTGTGGGGGCTTTCTTTCAAGAAGCCCCCACAAAACGCGTCCTTCAAAAAGCACCCCCACAGAAACGCGTTCTTTTAAACAAGCGTGCAGATCAAAGAGGGGTTATTCCACGCCGTTGTTGGCGCGGATGTTGATGGGCTTTCTGCGTTTCTTGGGCTTGTATTGGTAGGTATAGGTGCCGTCCTGACCGTTTTCCGCTTCCAGTCGAAGGATCAGCTTGTCCGCGTTTTCGAGAAGCGGAAGCACGCAACGCACCGTTGGGCCGCGCAGATTGCGGTTGGGCTCGGCTTTTGCGTTCCATTCCAGGAGCGTTTTCGTTTCGTCACCCAGCGTCAGGGTGACTGTTACTTTGCCCTCTGCCGCCTCGGGCGAATCGTTGAGGAACCAGATCTCGGCTTCGAAGGTGTCGCTCTCAAACCAGGTGAAGCAGGGGATCTTCGCGCTGAAGAGCGTGGGACGGAGCGCGTTCTTGACGAACGCGAGAGAGGGCTTGGGATGAGAGGGGAATGAGATGAGGGTGTTGTTTCCGGCGGTTGTCCAGGGCTCGTTCAGACACCAATTCAGCGCCATGCTGGCGTGCGGCCATTGATGTCGGATCTCCTCAAAGACGCCGCGGTATCCTTCGCATTGGAGCCAATCGGATTGTGCCACCAATTCCTCGAGCGAGCTTGCCGGACCGAAGTACATCTCCAGCACATCCTGACAAAGCCAACGGGATTCACCCCAGGCATAAAAGCCGTGGTGCGTGATCCAGGATTTGGTCTGGCGGATCGGGAAGATCTCGTCCTCGGGGATGACCTTTCGGAGCAGCTTTGCATCGGTGATCGAAGGAATGCCAAACTCGGTGTAGGCAGTGTGGCGGGCGTTTTGGAATGCCGCGAGGACCTCGCCTCCCTGATATTTATCCCAGAACGTATATCCTCCGTGTGCCATGCCGATCAGGGGCGAGGTGAAGAGGAAGGGACGGTCGTAGTCATATTCATAGCAGAGCTTGTTGAGCAGGCGAAGGGCGGGGGACTGCTCGTCCATTCCCGACCAACCGTTGAAAAGCTCGTTTCCGCCGCACCAAAGGGCGAGAGAGGGGTGATGGCGGAGATCACGGATCATCGCGATCGCCTCGGATTCCAGCATACCCATGTAGTGCGGGGTATCACGATAATTGTTGCAGGCGAGCGGGAACTCCTGCCAGAGCAGGATGCCGTAGCGGTCGCACAGATCGTAGAAGAATCGCTTGGCTCTTCCCGAGCCCGCGTGCATACGGAAGAAGTTCATGTGGGCGTCATGCGCCATGCGGATATGCGTTTCGTAGATCTCCTCGTCCAAAAGTCCCCAGAACAGTGAGGGAGCAACCCAGTTGGTGCCCTTGGCGAAGATACGTCTGCCGTTCAGCTCGACCGTGATCGGCGCGTCGTATCTGCCCTTGGGGAATTCGCGGGGATCGACCGCGCCCTCGTTGCGAACCAGCTTCACGGTGCGGAAGCCGAGGTGACCGCTCCGGCTCTCGCGCTCGTTGCGGATCTCCCAGCGGTAAAGATAGGCTTCTCCCTGACCGTTACACCACCACAGGTGCGGATTTTGGACCGTGAGGACGCGGTCGGAGCCCGACGCGATCTCGTTGCCGTCGGCGTCGCAGATCGCGACCGTGCAGGGAAGCGCGCAGGAAAAATCAAAGGTGACCGTACCGCACGTCAGGTCGTCGGAAAGCTTGGCAAGCACCTCGCAGTCGCCGATGTAGGAGTCGCCGCGCGTCTCGATATACGCCTCCTCCCACAGACCCGAATTGAGCAGACGGGGGTTGAAATCCAGCCGTAAGAAAGGGGAGGCTTGCAGCAGGCGTCCGCCTCGTCGCGCGTGTTGGGCCTGCCGCCCGTGCTCTTGGGGTGGGGGTAGATATGCACCGTCAAAACGTCGGCCTTTCCGCTCAGATGCTCGGTCAGGTCGAGCTCAAAGCCGCGGTACATTCCCTCGTAGAAATAGATCTTTTTGCCGTTGATCAAAACCTCGTACGTGTAATCGATTCCTCCGCTGACAAAGAAGACGCGCTCACCGTCTTTTTTGTCATAGGAAAGCATGGTGCGGTATTCCCAATGGTCATCCTCCAGGGGAAGGAACTGCTCGTAGTTGGAGGCATAATTCCAATCCTCAAACCGATGAAAGATCGCATAATCGTGCTGAATGTTGCCCGGAACGCTTGCCTCAAACCATTCTTCGGGATTCTTTTGACAGTTTCTGCCCATCCACTTTTGATCAAATCTCATAGCTTTTCTCCTTTTGTCATCAGATCGGCCGTGCTTGCTTGGTTTACGTCTGTTATTTTATCATAATTTTATCATTTCGATAAAACGATGTCAAGTGGTTTTCTCAAAAAGTACCCTCACAAACAAAACACGGGCTGACCCGAGTGGGTCAGCCCGTGTGTGACGGTTGGATTATTCGGCAGCTGCCGCCTGAACGAAAATGTAGAGAGAGGTGCTGTTCTCGGAGAAGGTATGCTCCGTCTCGGTGTCACCGACGAGGCCGTCGGGGAGTCTTTGGAGCTTGACGTGATATTCCTGCACGTTTTCGGTCTTATCCAGGCGGAAGATTGCCACGCCGTTTTCATTGGTCATGACGGGTGCGAGACAAAGATCACCCTTGCATGCCTGAACGCGTGCGCCCTCGACGGGGCCGTCGGGACCAATGACGCGAACCTTGTAGGCGGTCTTGGTGTCGTCAACGGTGGGCAATGTGATGGATGCGTCGCCGTAGGTGAAGGCGAAGTGATACGTGAGTGACACCTCGCCATAGGTCATCACATAGGACATTGCAACGAACTTGCCGTCCTCGAAGAAGACCTCAAACGATCCCAGACCATAATCTTCCTCACCGGGAATCGTTGCTGCGACGTAGCCCTTTTTGGTCTCGTCATAGGTGAAGTGCTCCATGCCGTTCTTGATGTACTCGGGCAGGAAATCCTCGGTGAGGTCAACGAGCTCCTCCTCAATGGATCCTTCGCTCTCTTCCTTTACGTATTCCTGCAGATCCTCGTCGAATCTGTAGGAAATGATCTTCGTGTCAGTAGCTTCGGCATAGTTCTCATAAGAGTCCTCGTCTTCGCCCTCGGTGATGGATTCCTTGAAATAGAACTTGTTTCCGTCGCGCATCTGGATGATGGACATGGTTGCATTTTCAGCCGGGTGGGAGGCATTCACCTTGAAGGTCCAGTTGGTTCCGGGATCGAACGCAGCGACCCACTCCTCTGCGGACACGGTCGTCTTGATGACCTCGGTCTTGGTCTGTCCGCAAGCGGTGCAGGTGAAGACTCTTTCCTTGGCCTCAGTGACGGTGGGGGTGCCCCAGGTGTGCTCTGCCTTGTCGGCGATCTCGGTGCATTCCTCGCCCTCGCAGACGTGCCAGTGATGGGTTGCGTCCTTCTCCCAATCGGTCTTGAAGGTGTGCGTGTGCGCTGCCTCGCAGGATGCCAGAACGGCAACCAGCATGCAGACGCTCAAAAGCAGGGTGATGATCTTCTTCATAACGGTTTTCTCCTTTATGTTTTTTGGAAGGCTGTTTGCCTTTCCAGGGTACAGTATAGCACAGTTTTTCCCAAAATGCAAGAGGAAAAACAAAATCCCAACCGAAAAAAACGCGGCTTTGACGGTTTTTCAGACCTGCTTTCTCATGACGTTGCCGATTTTTCGATGCTGAGCTCGATGAAGCGTGAGTCATCGGAGAAGGCATATTTTACGGTTTGGCTTATATAGCCCTCGGGAACCTCTGTGATCTTGAAGTAATAATCCGAAAGCCTTTCGGTTGCATCCAGGTAGAAGAACGCAACGCCGTTTTCGTCGGTCACAAGGGAAAGCATGGGCGTATCATCCTTTTGAAAGAGTTGAACCTCCACGCCACCGACGCGTTCGTCCGATGAGTTTTCCATAATCACTCGATAGGCGATCTGCTTTTCCACGAAAGAGGGCAGCGTGACAGCGGGAGCGGCATAGGTAACGGTGAAATCATATTGGACGGTCATGCCCTCCTGCTCGAGCGAATAGGAGATTGCGACGAGGCTTCCTCTCTCGAAACGGAGCTCAACATTGTTGAGTACGGGATTGTCTTCAACGATGATCCTGGGAGCTACGTAGGCCTTTTTGGCTTCGTCGTAGGTGTAGCTTTGCCTGTCGCGGATATCCGAGGGGAAAATGTCCTCCATGAGAGCGTCGATGTTCTCCTCAACCGAGTCCGGGGATTCCAGCCTTTCAAAGGTCTCCAGACCCTCGTCATAGGTGTAGTCATACCACCTCGAGCCGATGATCGCGTTGTAGGATTCTTCGATGATCTCTCCACCGTCGGTGGCAAGGGAGATGAATTGGAATTGGAATTTGGATTCGTTGCGCGCCTGCAAGAGGATCGCGGCGGAGCCGTGGTCCGGAACAGAGACGGTTGCGGCGACCACCCATTTGGTTCCGAGGTCAAATGCCGCGTCCCACTCCTTTTGGGTCGCGGTCGTTCTGACGGGCTCATCCTTGATCTTGCCGCAAACGGCGCAGGTGAAGCGCGTTTCACCGCTTTCGATGACGGTACCGTTGTCCCAGTTATGCGTATCTTTATCGGTGACGTCGGTGCACTCCGCGTCCTTGCAATCGCGCCAGTGATGCGTGTCGTCCGTCGACCAATCGGATTGGAAGGAGTGCTTGTGCGAGGGCGTGGGTTCGTTCGAGGGGGGTGACGTACAGGATGAAAGCGCGCCGAGCAGCGTGCAGACGGCAAGCAACAGAGCGATCCGTTTTTTCATGGCAAAGTCTCCTTTTTGAAAGAATTTGGTCTTTTTTACAGTATATCATATTTGTTGTCGGAATGCAAGAGGCACCCCAAAAGTTGCGCAACTTTTCTCAAAAATCTTCGTCAGCCCTTGACAATCCTTTTGGAAAATGTTATAATAAGACGATTATGTAAGAAACAGGAGAACAGCCATGAACAATTCTGAAAAAACAATGGAAAAAATCGTTGCGCTTTGCAAAACGCGCGGCTTTATCTTCCCCGGCTCCGAAATCTACGGCGGACTTGCCAACTCTTGGGACTACGGCCCCCTCGGCGTGGAATTCAAGAACAACGTCAAGCGCGCTTGGTGGAAGAAGTTCGTGCAGGAAAGCAAATACAACGTCGGACTTGACAGCGCGATCATCATGAATCCGCAGGCATGGGTGGCATCCGGCCACGTCGGAGGCTTCTCCGATCCGCTGATGGACTGCTATCAGTGCAAGTGGCGTCACCGCGCCGACAAGCTGATCGAGGATTACGCATTCCAGAACGGTCTGAACGACAACCCCGCCGGCTGGAGCTTTGAGCAGATGGCGGAGTATATCAAGGAGAAGGGGATCGCTTGCCCGCAGTGCGGCGGTCACGACTTCACCGACATCAAGAAGTTCAACCTGATGTTCAAGACCTTCATCGGTGTCACCGAGGACAACTCCAACACCGTCTATCTGCGTCCCGAGACCGCACAGGGTATTTTCGTCAACTTCTCGAACGCACAGCGCACCACGCGCAAGAAGCTGCCCTTCGGTATCGCGCAGATCGGAAAATCCTTCCGAAACGAGATCACCCCCGGCAACTTCGTCTTCCGCACCAGAGAGTTCGAGCAGATGGAGCTCGAGTTCTTCTGCAAGCCCGGCACCGACCTGGAGTGGTTTGCATATTGGAAGGACTATTGCCACAAGTTCCTGCTCAACCTCGGCATGCGCGGAGAGAACCTCCGTCTGCGTGACCACGATCCCGAGGAGCTTTGCTTCTATTCCAAGGCAACCACCGACTTCGAGTTCCTCTTCCCGTTCGGATGGGGCGAGCTCTGGGGAATTGCCGATCGCACCGACTATGACCTCGGTCAGCATCAGAATCACAGCGGCAAGGATATGACCTATTTCGATCAGGAGACCGGTGAGCACTATATTCCTTACGTCGTCGAGCCCTCTCTGGGAGCCGACCGCGTGGCGCTTGCGTTCCTGGTGGATGCCTACGACGAGGAGGTCATCGATGCCGAGAAGAACGACGTGCGCACGGTTCTGCATCTGCATCCCGCGCTGGCACCCTTCAAGGCTGCCGTTCTGCCGCTTTCCAAGAAGCTGGCTGACAAGGCGGGCGAGATCTACGACGAGCTTTCCAAGTATTTCATGGTCGACTACGACGAGACCGGATCGATCGGAAAGAGATACCGCCGCGAGGACGAGATCGGTACGCCTCTCTGCATCACGGTGGACTTCGAGACCGTTGGAGACGACACCAAGGAAGCCGACAACTGCGTCACCGTCCGCGACCGCGACCCCATGGAGCAGGTCCGCATCCCGATCGCAGAGCTCAAGTCTTATATTGAAAAGAAGATCGCGTTCTGATCCGAGCGCAAAGAGAGGGGAAGCCTTCCAAGAAGGCTTCCCCTCGATTTTTTTGAGCGGAGATCTCTCACCAAAGCCCCTGAAAGACCTCGAGAATTTTGAAGCGGACCTTATACACCGGCTTTTCGCTTTCGGTGATGATCTTATACTGCGACGGTGTCAGCCCCACGGCAACGAACTCCTCCTCGGCCTCCTTGGAGGAGGCGGTGGAGGTGCCGAGGCAGAGCGGCGGGAAGAGACAGCACCACCAATTCTGTCCCTGCGCCTCTCCGATGCAGACACGCAGAGAAAGGTAGCTCCCCGCGGGGAAGCAGAAGCTGTCGTAGTCGCGCTCGGGATAGTCCTCCATGCCGAGCAGAATGCTGATGGCGTCGTCGCGTCCCTCTGCGGCGATCACGGCTTCCGCGGCGGCTTGGATCGCGGGCAGATTGGCTTCGAGTCGCGCCCGTGCCTCGTCCTGTGAGCGGCAGTCCTCCAGAAGCGGTGAGGTGACCTCAAGCACGGCGTCGCGTACGCGAAGCTTGCGCGCCTGGTCCTCCTCGCTGTCCGAGTTTGCCAGAACGTGCAGACGCACGACGGTGTCATAGATCTCAGCCTCTCCTCTGACGGGCATCAGCCCGACGAAGAGCAGAATCGCGCAGAGCGCCAGCGTTGCGGTAAGTAGTCTTTTTTGCATTAAAAAATTCCTCCCTTTCGGTGTGTGATGCTATCATCATTACCGCAAGGGAGGCATTTTATTCAAAAAATCAGATTTTTATTTCGGAAACGATGCGACCGACCGCCTCTTCCATGTCCGAAGCCTGAAGCGTGCATCCCGCCGCGCGGATATGCCCGCCGCCTCCGAACTTGGCGCAAAGAGCCGCGACGTCATAGTCGCAGGAGGCACGGAGAGAAGCGCGGAATACGCCATCCGGCTTGGGCTGACGGATCGCGACGGCGATCTCGACACCCGCGATCGAGCGCGCGATCTCAACGAGGTTGTCCAGATGCTCGTCCGAGAGTCCCAGCGCGACCTTGAGTGCATAGGGGAAGGTGATGACGGCGATCCTTCCGTCGGCAAACAGCTGCAGATTGGAGATGCCGGCGGCTTGCGCGCGCAGCTGATCGACGGTTTTGGAGTCGAACAGAAGATGGTTGATCTCGGCAGCGTCGATGCCGCTTGCCAGAAGCTCCGCGGCGCGAAGATGCGTGTCCTCGGTGACGTTGGAAAAGCGGAATCCGCCCGTGTCCGAGCTGATGGCGGCGTAAAGATCCCGGCAAAGCGGCTCGGTCAGCTGAAGGTGTCCCTCCGCGGCAAGCTGCTTGGCAAGATCGAAGAGGATCTCTCCGGTTGCGGCGCATTCGGGACGGACGTAGTGATCCGCAAAGGGCTCTCCCTTGCCGTGGTGGTCGATCATGAGATCGACGTGTCCCTGCCAGAGGTCGTAGAGCTCTCCCATCTGAGAGGGGGAGGCGGTATCAACGCTGATGATGCGCGTCACGGTGAGCTCCTCGGGGATCGACGAGGGCAACACGCTTTGCTGCTCTCCGTCGGTCAAAAAGCGCAGACGGTCGGGCAGCTCGTCGGCGCAGACGCACCAGGCGCGCGAGCCGAGCTCGGAAAGAATATGCTTCAAAGCAAATGCCGATCCGACCGCGTCGGCATCGGGATTGCGGTGAAAGAGGACCAGCGTGTCTGCCACAGAGAACAGACTGTCGGTCAGCTCCTCAAAGGAAATGGGGCGAAATTCAGTCATGGCTCTCGGTGGTCTCCTCTTCTTCCTCTTCCTCCTCGCTGATCTCCAGGCCCTCCAGGATCGAGGAGATGTGCGCGCCGTAGGAGATCGAGGAATCTGCGATGAAGGTCAGCTCGGGGGTGATGCGGAGATTGAGCGAGCGGGCAAGCTCGCGGCGGATAAAGCCGGTTGCCGCCTTCAATCCCTTGGCGATCTCCTTTGCGTCTCCCTGCAGAGCGGAATAATAGATCTTTGCATATTTGAGATCCGCGGTGCAGTCCGCGGCGGTGATGCTGATGAAGGCGTCGCTGACGCGAGGATCCTTCACGCGGCGGAGGATCGATGCCATTTCCTTTTGGATCTCGTCATTGATCCTGCCTCTTCTGTATTTTGCCATTTTGATTGATACTCCTTTTTGTCGATTGTTTGCTTGCGCAAAAAACGGCTTGCCCGCGAACGGGCAGCCGTTTTGAAGATCAGCGTTACGCTTCTTCCACCATGTTTTCTGCGTTTGCGATGACAGACTCTGCGGGAACCTCAAACGCAACCTCTTCCTCGGCCACGTCCTCGCAAGCCTCGCACGCAGCGTCGAGCTGAGCCGGCTCCTCGGTGTCGGCAAGAGCCTCCGCCTTTTTATTCTTGAAGAACTTCTGATAGATCTTATAAGCAACGAAGGAGACTGCGGCAACGACCAGCAAAACCTTCACGACGGTCCAGAACGTGCTTTTCTTTTTGACAACCACGATATTTTCGTTTTCCATGGAAAAATACTCCTTTCAAAATCGCGAAATGAACGATACCTAAATACAGTATACCATTTTTTCGAAAAATTTCAAGAGGAAAAGCAAAAAAAATTTATTTTTTTAAAAAAAGCCTTTCCTTTTGGATGCTTTTATGTTAAGATTATTATATTATACGGCTGATGAAGAAAAAAGAGAGGAGGCGTGCTGTATGACATACCGTGAGATCTGCGACCGCTTGTCGGACGCGGGGATCGGGAACGCGAGCTGGGACGCGGCGCTCCTGATCGAGCATTTTTGCGGGGAGCCCGCCGAGCGCGTGCCGCTAGATGCCGACAGAGATTATGCCTCCGCACCTCTTGCCGAGGCGGTGGAAGGGCGCGCGGCGCGTCATCCGCTGCAGTATCTTTTGGGAGAATGGCAGTTTTACCGCCAGACCTATGAGGTCTCGCCCGACTGTCTGATCCCGCGCTCCGACACCGAGATCCTGGTGGAGGAGGCGATCGCTCGCTTGCCGAAGGGGGCGTACTTCGCCGATCTTTGCACGGGAAGCGGATGCATCGCGATCTCGGTTCTTGCCGAGCGTCCCGACACGCGCGCGGTCGCGGTGGAGAAATATCCCCGCACGCTGGCGCTTGCCGAGCGCAATGCCCTCCGGAACGGAGTGGAGGCGCGCTTCGATGCGATCTGCGCCGACGTCTTGTGCGAGGACTGCCTGGCCGACGGAGCCTTGTTTGACGCGATTCTTTCCAATCCGCCCTATATCCGCAAGGATATGCTTGCCGAGCTCGCGCCCGAGCTTGCCGCAGAGCCCGCTGTCGCGCTGGACGGCGGAGAGGACGGCTTGATCTTTTATCGCCGCATCCTCGAGGTGCAGGCAAAGCATCTTACCGAGGACGGATTTTTTCTGCTGGAGATCGGATATGATCAGGCGGAAGAGGTCTGCGGCATCGGCGCGGCTGCCGGATTCGGAGATTGCCGCGTGATCCGGGATTATGGCGGAAACGACCGTGTGGTGCTGCTCAGACGCACCTCCCGGGAGGGATCGGCATAATCTGCAATAGACTTTCAACAGTTCAAAATCAGGAAGGGAATGAGTATTTTGAAAATCGTGGTTCTTGCGGGCGGACTTTCGCCCGAGCGCGAGGTCTCTCTGACCTCGGGCGGCTTGATCGCCAACGCGCTGATCGAAAACGGTCACCGCGTGCTTCTTTTGGACGTTTACGAGGGCATCCGCACGCTGCCCGAGGAAATAGATGACCTGTTTTGCTCGACTCCAATCCCCGTGCACAGCGTTTCGGACCGGATCCCCGACCTTGCCGCGCTCAAGGAAAGATGCGGGAACGGAGAGGCTTTGATCGGTGCGAACGTGCTCAGGCTCTGTGCCGCCGCCGATCGGGTATTTCTCGCCCTGCACGGCTCAATGGGAGAAAACGGACAGCTTCAGGCAACGCTGGACACACACGGGATCTCCTACACCGGCTCGGGCTATGTCGGCAGTCTGCTTGCCATGGACAAGGAGATCTCCAAGCAGCTCTTCGTCGCCGCGGGGGTTCCCACTCCGGAATGGGTGACGCTGGAGGTTCGAGGCGGGGCGCGCAGGCTTCCCGATGAGATCGGACTTCCTTGCGTGGTCAAGCCCTGTGATTGCGGATCGAGCGTCGGTGTCTCGATCGTCGAGACCGAGGAGGAGCTGACGCGTGCAATGGACGAGGCGGCGCGGTGGTGCGATCGCGTGATCGTCGAGAAAAAGATCGTGGGGCGTGAGCTGACCGTGGGAATCTTGCACGGAGAAACGCTTCCCGCCGTCGAGATCATTCCGCGGGAGGGCTTTTACGACTATCGGAACAAATATCAGGGAACGACCGAGGAGATCTGCCCCGCGTCGATTTCCGCGCAGGTTGCCGAGGAGGCGGCAAGGCTGACCAAGCTCGGCTTTGAGTCTCTGCACTTGGGAGAATATGCCAGATTTGACTTTTTGCTCGATGCCGAGGAGCGACTCTGGTGTCTGGAGGCAAACTCTCTGCCCGGCATGACGCCCACAAGTCTTTTGCCCATGGCGGCGGCTGCCGCGGGGATCTCCTATCGGGAGCTTTGCGAGAGGATCGTCACGGGGATCCGTGACTGACAAAAAAAGAACGGAACAGATTTTTGTATAGAAACAGAGGAAAAAGACCATGCGAATTTTAGCGCTGGGAGACGTTGTCGGAACAAGGACGGTCGATTTTTTGAGAGCACACCTTTGGGAGCTGCGCCGCCGTGAAAGGATCGATTTCGTGATCGCAAACGGAGAAAACGTCTCGGAGATCCGAGGCATTTGTGCCGCCGATGCCGCGGCACTGTCGGATGTCGGAGTCGATCTGATCACGCTCGGCAACCACAGCTTTGGAAAAAAGGATATTTACCCCATCCTGGAGCGAGGCGAAGGCATCATCCGCCCCGCGAACTATCCGCCCGACACGCCCGGAAACGGCTATACGCTCATCACCGCAGATGGATGGAGGATTCTTTGCATCAACGTCTGCGGAAGGGTGTATATGGATCCGCTTGCCGATCCGTTTGAGACCGTCGAGCGCATTCTTGCGCGCGAGGAAGGAAGATATGATTTTGCCGTGATGGATATTCACGCCGAGGCGACCAGCGAAAAGCTGGCGCTGGCGCGGTATTTTGACGGAAGGATCGCCGTGATCTTCGGCACGCACACACACGTACCCACTGCCGACGTTCAGGTCCTGCCGCAGGGCTCGGGATACGTGACCGATCTTGGAATGTGCGGACCGAAAAACGGCATTCTGGGCACGGCAACGGCAGACGTCGTCGCAAAATTCCGCACGATGATGCCGACCGCCTTTCACGTTGCCGACGGTGAGATCGGGCTTCAGGGTGTGATCTTTGAGGTCGATGGCAACAAAACGAAAAACGCAAGACGCATCGAGCTTTGAGCGGTGCGAAAAAACAAAGAAAAGAGGAACCTGAGATGAAACGTGAGATCGGATTTTGCGCGGCGGAGATCCTTCTGCCCGATTTTGATGTGACCGACGGCAAGCGCTGGGCGGCGGTCGCCTGTGACCAATACACCAGCGAGCCGCAATATTGGCAAAAGGTCGAGGAGACCGTCGGAGACGCGCCCTCCACGCTGCGGATGATCCTTCCCGAGGTCTATCTTTCCGAGGCGAAGGCACGCATCGGCGCGATCAACCGTCAGATGGAGGTCTATCTCTCCACGGTGCTCAAGAGCCACCCCAACGCCATGATCTGTCTGTCGCGCACGCAGTCCGACGGCAAGATCCGTCGCGGCATCATCGGCGCGGTCGACCTCGAGTGCTACGATTACAACAAGGGCGCGACCTCGCTCACCCGTGCGACCGAGGGAACGGTTCTGGAGCGGATTCCTCCGCGCGTGGAGATCCGTCGCGATGCCGCACTCGAAATGCCGCACATCATGCTTCTGATCGACGATCCCGCACGTCGCGTGATCGAGCCGGTGGTGGCATCCTGTGAAGCACGCGCGCCGCTTTACGACTTCGATCTGATGCTGGGCGGCGGACACGTCCGCGCGCATCTGATGACCGAGGAGGAGCAGAGCACCGTGCTGTCGGAGCTCGCCGCTCTGGCAACCCCCGAGGCGATGCGGGAGCGCTACGGCGACGGCGTCACCTCCACGCTTTTGTTCGCGGTGGGTGACGGAAATCACTCGCTGGCAACCGCGAAGGCGGTCTACGAGCAGCTCAAGGCTTCCATCGGCGAGGAGGCGGCAAGGGTGCATCCCGCGCGCTACGCGCTGGCGGAGGTCGTCAATCTGCATGACGACGCGCTTCAGTTTGAACCGATCTATCGCGTGGTCTTCGGATGTGATCCCACAGCACTTCTGGAGGAGCTGCGGGCATATCTTTCGGGCCTGTCGGGCAACGCCGCACCGCAGACGCTGCGCTGTGTTCTGCCGGACGGTGAGTGCGATCTGACCGCGGAGCATCCCGTGCTTCAGCTGACCGTGGGAACGCTGCAGGCCTTCCTCACCGATTATTCCGCCCGTCACCCTGAGGTCGAGGTCGATTATATCCACGGCGAAGAGTCGCTTCGCTCGCTCGTCAACCGTCCCGACGTCATCGGCTTCCTCTTCGACGGCATGGAAAAGGGTGACCTCTTCCGCACCGTCCTCTTCGACGGCGCCCTCCCCAGAAAGACCTTCTCCATGGGACATGCCGACGACAAGCGCTTCTATATCGAATGCAGGAAGATTAAATGATATAACAGATTTTGCGAGACTCGTTCGCAAGGACGCATTTTGTGGGGACGCGTTTTGTGTGGGAACTTTTTGAGAAAAGTTCCCACACTCTTTTTTGCCTTCGGCGACCAGAGAAACTTTTTGAAAAAAGCCGCCTGCGGCGGGGCTAATCTCGGGGATGTCTGTGCGAACAAATCCCCCGATGATGAGCCATGTGCGATGCAAGCCTCTTTTCCACACCCCTTCAAAAAC